>CAUZVF010000584.1:0-4717 GCA_963582955.1 Planctomycetota bacterium | reverse complement strand
AGCGAGACGCATCGGGTGCCGGCTTCGACTAACCGGCGTGCCAGGAGACAAGATTGTCCGAACGCATGCCGTCCGTATTGGTCACGGACTTTGGCCGATTCGCTGCCGATGTCGAAGGCCTTTCGCACGGTCTTCGACTGCAAAATGTCGAACGCTTTCTGATACGACTTGTCCATCCCCTCCAGTTCCTGGTCCAACAGGCCGATGTTTCGGAACCGAGTGTCCACTTGCTGCAGCAGACGTTGCCGTGCATCGACCTTGTCGGCGGTAAGTCCCGCAGGAGTGGCCAGTGCCCGGACGCTGTAGTTTTTTGCGTTCGGGTCTCCCAACGCCGTGAACGGTCCGTAGGCCACACCGAGATAGCCAGACGAATAAGATGCCGAGTTGCTCCCACCACCGGGCGCCAACACGTATTGCGGGACGCCGCGAGGAGACTTGTGCTCTTTGGCGACTACTGAACCGTAATCGGGGTACTCCAAAGAAGGAATCTTGCGGTTGCCGGTCTGCAAGTATCGCTGACCAGGGCTGTGTGCTCCCTGAGTGTGGGAGACGTTGCGTACAATCGTGTATTTGTCGGCTTGCTTCGCCAAATAGGGCATGTGCTCGCAGACACGCAACTCGGTGACGTTCGTTGCGATCGATTCGAATTCCCCCTTCATCTCGCCCGCGTCGGGCTTCATATCCCAGGTATCGATATGCGACTGCCCACCGGTGAGAAAAATGAAGATCGCATTCTTCCCGCTGGTGGCGGCTTTCTCGCTTGCATCGAGTTGAAGCATCGATGGAAGATTCAATCCGAATGCACCGGCAACTCCCGCTTTCAATACGTCACGTCGAGTGACACGGTCACAGTATGTGTGCATTGTTTTTCTCGCAATGTCGCCATCACGCCCCACGTGATGTGCTTCGTCACGCGAAGCGTGACGGCTACTGTTAGTGAATAAAGACAAACTCGCGTACATTCAACAAAGTCCACAAAACATCCTGCATCCCGTCGGCCCTCGAGGCAGCGGTGGCGACGTATTCAAGCTGCAGTTGCAGCTCTTTATCCGTTGGGAACCGCGATAGCGCAGTGACATACAACTCAATAATCAGTTCACGATCGTCCTTGATCGACTTCAAGAGCTTTGACAGCCGTCCGTTCGGATCGTCGAGCTTCGAAAGGACCTCTTGATCGTTGATCAGATACAAGGCTTGTGCCACCGATGGTTCGTTCGATCGTTCACAATCACAGGTCTTTTCGCGATCGGGCCGGCCGAAGATCTTCATCGCGTAGCCGCCGCGCGTCGATCCGTATCGCAACGGAGGCATCGCTTGCCCAACAGCACGCTGGGGCCGGCCTTTCGGTAAACGGCCGAAATTGTTGGGCACGCCGGTTACCTCGGCAATTGCGTCGATTAACACTTCAGCCGGCATACGCCGCAACCGGGCGTGCGAGAAGTTCTTCCTGTCCAACCGGTTTGACGTGTTCGGTTCAAACGACAACTGATAGGTGCGACTGTTGAGAATCACTCGATGCAAATGCTTGATATCAAACTTGTGCCCGATGAAGTCATTCGCAAGCCAACTGAGAAGTTGCGGGTTGGAAGGAGGATTTCCCTGATTGAAATCGTCAGGTGGGTCAACGATTCCGGTTCCGAAGTAATGATTCCAAATGCGATTCGCAAACGACGGAGCAAAAAATGGGTTTTCAGGTGTGCGCATCCATTCCCACAATGCGATCCGGGGATCGGGCCCGCCTTCCACATAGGGAATCTCGCGGCCACCCAAGAGTTTCGGGGGCGTTTTCTTGACCGTGCTGACGTAACGCCAGGTGACACCGGATTCGAGTGATTCAACTCCGTATCCGCGCCCGCCTCCGCCTCGTTTCTCTTCACCCGTGGCCGGATCGCAAAAACGAACCGACATGAAAAATGATTTGAATTGCTCGAAATCTCGCTGCGTCCAACGGTCGAAAGGATGGTTGTGGCATTGCGCACATTCAAGCCGGAGCCCCAGAAATGAATTCGCCGTTTGCAACACCATCGTGTCTGGATTGCGGCGTTCCACGTTGGTCCAGAACAACTCGTTCGTCCTGCGCTTGGCGTACGTGCCGTCGTCATCGTAGTTGTATCGCCCGGCAGCTTTGTGCAGGATTGACTTTGCTTCCGCCAGAAAAGCCTCGCGGGGCCGGTCCTCCAGGCTGGTTGCGCAAACATGGCCATAGACGATCTCGTCATAAGGCACGTTGCGCGACAGCTTGTCCTCGATCCATTGTTGCCACATCCAGTTCGACAGGTAGGCTTTGTTGTTGATGTACTTGCTGTTGCCGGTCCAATCCGAGAACTTCATGCCCCAGTACATCGCATATTCCGGCCGTTCGAGCAGGCGATCGATCAACTGCGTCCGCTTGTCCGGCGACCGGTCGGCCAGAAACTTGCGAGTTTCAATCGCCGTGGGCAGAGCACCGATAACGTCCAGAAAAACGCGGCGAACAAAATCCGCGTCGCTGCATAAGTCGGACGAGTGGATGTTCAACTTACGGAGCTTGGCCGTTACGAATTCATCGATCTTGTTGTGCGGGAACGTGACGGGAAACGGCTGGCCGTCATTGGGTGCCGGTACAAGGATTTGCGTGCTAGTGACACCGCCGGCGTACCGCGCGATAATCGCTGTGTCACCCGTCCGAGAAACATTGACTGCGCCGTCGTTTGAGACCTTCGCAATTCCATCATCGTTGCTTAAAAAAACTGTCAGTCCGGTCACATCTTCATGAGTGCCATCGTCGAACCAGGCCAGCGCACGAAGCTGTGCATTCTGATTTCGATCGGTGAAGACAATCTCCGTTGGGCTGGTTTCGAACCGCACGAGCCGAGCGCTCGTCTTGGGATCGTAGTGAGCACCCGCCTTAATCCACTCATGCAGGATTCCGTATTGCCAACTCTGTTTTCCCATCCGCTTTCCGCCGCCATGTTCTTCTTCGGAGGAAGTCGGCTTGATGAGGAAGAGGCTCTTCCTGGGGGCATTGACGTTGACTCGCGGTCCTTCACCCTCGCTTTGCTCATCGGTTTCGAGCAGTTCCTTGCGATCGAGGTCCGGTTCGAAGCCGAATAGGCTCAACCGAAACCCGTTCTGCCCCTGAAACGAACCGTGACAACTCCGCATGTTGCAGCCCAGCTTGGAAAACAGCGGGACAACATGTCGGATGAATTCAGGAGTCCCGCCCGAACCAGCGGCTGCCCAACGCTGTTGAGCACTCTTTAATAGCCGAGATTCGCCAGCTTGCGTCAATGAGACAGCCATCAAGAGAAAACAGAATGTTGTTGCGACAGAATTCCGCATCAATGATTCCTCACGGTTGAATTGGTATCAGCAAGGATTGATTCAACGGGATACTCCACATGTCTTTCCAACAGACGACATTTTCCAGGGAGATTGTGGCTGGGCATGACAACGCGGCGAAGACTGGCCTGATGCATAGATCGAAAAATGGAGCAATTGGGTTTGGGGGGACAAGGAAAATGTGTTGCGCTCCCCCCGTAATAAACCCTCAAGTTTTCACTCAAGCGAAGCAGCGCCACAGTGGAGCCATCTTCCTTTATTCGAGCTGGTCGGTACAAGTCACGTTGGCGAGTTCTCGCGGGAATTCTGTGGCGAAGTCGGGAGACTCAGTCAGAGCGGACTCGCCGCAAGTCGGACGAGATCGAAGAACTCAGGCGGGTGAATCAGCAACGGCAACGAACCATCGAACAGGCCCGCCAGGAGCTTGCGGAACAGCGATTTCAGATTGCTCAACTGCCGCTCGCGAACCAACGGCTGCGACGACAGCCTCCCGTGTTGCCCCGTGATCCGCATTTGCCCCATCACGAATTTGGTCCGAAGATGATCAGCGTGTGTGTCAAGCTGGCGATGCAAGTGGGTTTGCGGGCCAGTATCAACGGCCTGGAAATCGTGATGGACTGGCTGGAAGTCAACGTTCGGTTGCCGGCCTGGACGACCGTGCGAACGTGGCTCATGCGGTTGGGCGTGGCGGCTTTGGAAGCTCCCGTCGAACAGGCGGACGCCGGGATCTGGAGGGCCGATCATTCGAACCAGATCGGTCAGGAAAAGGCGCTGGCGGTGATTGGAATTCGAGCGTCCAACATGCCGCCTGCGGGCGTCGCCATTCGTCATGAAGACGTGCGACTGCTGATGCTCGAACCGGCGGTGAACTGGAAAACCGCCGACGTCGCCGCTGCGTACGAACGGCTCGCGGAGAACGCGGGCTGTCCACTGGCCGTGCTGACGGACGGAGCGCGCGAACTTCGCGACAGCGTCGAAACCCTGCAAACACAGCGGGAAAACACGATTCTTCTGAGCGATTTCAAACCCGCGTCATTTCCAACGCCGTGCCGCGAACGTTTTGAAGAAAGTCGTGGGCGGCGATGAACGCTTCAACGAATTCACTTCGCAATCCGGACGCACGCGATCGGCCATTCCACAGACGGAACGCGCGCACCTGACGCCCGTTAGTCCCCGCCCCAAAGCCCGCTTCAGGAATCTGTCGGCGACGCTCCAATGGGCCAGCATGGTGCTCTGGCATCTGGCTCATCTGCACTCGGCGGCTCGGTGTCACAACTGCGCACATGGGTCAGCAACAACCTCGGCACGACCGTCACTTCAAAACGACAAACCGCCTACGCCGAATTCAAAACCGCAGCATGATCATTCACAAAACAAAACCCTGAAAAACCACCCG
>CAUZVF010000583.1:0-4720 GCA_963582955.1 Planctomycetota bacterium | reverse complement strand
GCGCGCATCTTTCTGTGGCCTTTCGCTGCGAAAGTGGCGCCACTTTCGCAGCGAAAGGCCACAGAAAGATGCGCGCAAGTAAACGGTGCGGACATCTCGGTGAAAGACTCTAATTCTGTCGGCGTGGACAATTTGATGACGTCAATCGGGCGGATGCCGTATCATCAAAGCCTGGGAACACTGATCTCCGCTTATCTTCGCTAATTCAATCAGCGTTGATTAGTGCGGATTAGTGTTCCAAGACCACAAACATCGCAAGCATTGGTCCACGGATTCACGCAGGAAACGGCAGAGTCTGTGCAATTTTCATCAGCAGAGATTGATGGATTCTTGGATTCAGAGAGCCAACTTCTTCACGGCTTTTTTCTTTTTTTGCTTTGCCGCGGGATCTGGGTCGTCTGCTCTCTGTGCTTTCTGTTCGATCGCTGGCCGATCCACGCCAATGACGCCGGCCCGCACTTGCCGAACGCCAGCGAAGAAAATTATTTGCATCACTCCGATTGTCGAGCCGATACCGCCGGGGAGCGGCAAGCCTCCGACGCTCTGATACAGGATCCCGTCGGCTGTCCGCGTGACCGATGAGGTCGAATTCGTCGTGTACGGCAAAACGGCACGCGCTGACGGTAGATCGAAAATGTCGATGTCGATGCCGTAGGCCTGAATATTTGAAAGCACGATCTGTCCGAAGTACGGAACAATCGCATAGATGTAACGCACGAGCGACTTTGACTGGAAATAGGTTAGCACGATCGCTTCGCCTTGGGGCATCTTCAGGTCGCGCTGGAATCTCGATGCGAAGTTTGGCTCGTCCGAATCCAAGAACCGTAGATGTGCCTTCAACGCTTGTGGATGCAGTGCGAATAATAATTGTTTGTTCGTTACACAGAATGCCGGAGCAACGGGATTGTCAGGATCGCCGATGGCGTTGACATAATAGATTGTGCGATTCATAAATTTCTTCTGGGACAAAATGACGGCTCGCCGGCGAAACTGATCGCCGAATTCCGGCGGGAGGCTCTGGCTGAGCACATTCATCAATTTCGTGAAGACGTCGTTTGCCTTTTTCTCGTCGCGGACTTCCAGCGACACGACGAGGCTCGTCACGAAGACGCCGCCGGCCGCGGGGGAATCGTGAACCGTCCAGACATCTCCGAAGGCTTTGAAGAAATCGTCCTCGAACGAGAATCCGAGTTGCTGTTCCACGCCGGAAATCATGCCTTCCATCATCTGCAACGAGTTGGGATCGGCCATGCCAACGATCTTTTTCGCGGCTGCCAAAACCTTGGGGAAATTGAAACTCTTGGCCACGACGAAATCGGCATCGGCGGGAATGAGTGCCAAGTCATTCGGTTTCAGCGCGCGGCCTCCAACAAGTGAGAGAATTCCGTCTGTCCGCCCGCCGGTCGAGATGAAAGTTTTCGAAGCGAGCTGGCCATCGACGACTCCGACCGATGTCGCAATGGAATCCAGCGCGTCGGCTCCAACCATTTTTGCGATCGCCGGAACTTGCGGTCCCACTATTTTCGCCACGTTGTCGACGATACCCTTGACATCAATCCAACCACGGCTGCCAAGCCGCTCGAAAGCAATCTGTTCGGCGGCCTTATTGAAGCGGGCATTGTCGGCGATTGATTTCGTCTGTGATTTGCTATCGAGTCCCGCGACGGCCGCGTCGATCGTGCCCTTACCAAGCCCGAGAATAAAGTAGTTCTTGTGTTGATGTATTGTGAGTTTCAATCCTGGCAACAGCACCGGTAATGGAATCTCTTGATGGTTAAGTTTAGAAGTCTCTTCCAAATCTGGGATTAAGTGCAGAAGATCAGAAATCTTTTTCCGGAATTCGTCGGCTTGACCGCCGGCATTGATGATGATCGTCGCCTGGATGTTCGACAACGCGGCGGCCCAATCTCCTTGAGCGGCCTGAGCCTCTTCGGCACCAGATTCACCCAAACCTTCGTCCGGCGTCGCAAAGCTTATGTAGAGGCATCCCGATCGGCTCAAGATGATCTTCCCAATCAAGGGTAGCGATTCGGCGACGATTGTTTGTTCGGGATTACCATCGTCGGAAACGCGCTCGACTCCGCTCTTGATCGCCCGGTCGATGCTTTGCAGGAACGCAATGACTTCGGGGTCGGCGACAAATCCGTCGATTCCTTCGGCTCCCTTCTTACCCGATCCACGTGTTGCCCATTCGATAAAAACGAGGCTCTCTTGGGGAGCACACTGCACGAATGCGGGATCAAGTTCTCCGGGAGGCAGTCCAAGCACACCGCCACCGGTTGCGAGAATCAAGATTTCCATCAACCCAAACATCGAATAAGATGCGACGTCCATTGCGTGCTCCTGACTTTTTGTTGCACCACCGAGTGATGGTTGACTGTTAATAAAGCGACCTCCAGAAGGGCTGTCGCGAATCGGTCCCCAATATTTCAAGCACCATTGTGCCTGACGATAACATTGATTCAAGGAGTTTTCCGGATTAAAGCAGCGATGCTCTCACGAGGCACGATAGTGGTCGCTGGATTCGCAAGAATTCAGGCGAATCAGATTCATTGCTGCCTGAATTCTTGCGAATCCCGCTACGGATATTTATCTCCATCGGGGCCCGTTTACTGACAAGTACGCCTATGCTTACATTCGCCACTGAATTTGAAAAGGCAACAAGACAAAGCGTCTGTGGTAATTGACGGCAAAACGAGCTTTTCACAGGAACGTTTTGCTCTGCTGTCGCGTCTGTAGTACGATACCGGGACCAAGATAGAGGGCTTCTGCCTGTCGTTCCCACCAATTCAACCTCTAAGATCTCTCCCCCACCATGAACGATCCGCTCTCTGAATCTCTGCTTTCCGCATACCTCGACGGTGAAGTGACAGACGAGGAACGTGTCGCCATCGAGGCTCGGCTGGGATCGTCGGAGGCTCAGCGTCGTGAATTGGAACAAATGCAGCAAGATTCCGGGATGCTGCGATCGCTCGAATCAAAACCGTTGCCGGCTGAGTTTGCGGCCGAGGTCATGCAATTGGCCGAACGTGAATCACTGATCCCGGCGAACGAGTCCTCGCATCCATCGTCCCGCCCGCGCCATTCGAGCAATCGCGCCAGTGCAAAACTTTGGATCGGCGGATTGATCGCCACGGCTGCGATCGTGTTCGTCATGGTCTCGGTAATCGGACCTGGACGTGACGGTGAATTCGGTGATGTTGCCGCGCGTACGGATGCTCCCGCAGCCTCGGCGCAAAAACTGGCCATGCTGGAACCAGAGGCTAATGTCGATGCCACTGTCGATGCCGCGAGTGAAGCGGCTGATGCATTGCCGTCGCTCGCTGGAAATAACGCAGGACCCACTCCGTCGAACTCACGGGTGGCACCGGTTGACGATTCAACACCGATTGTAGCCAGCTCGGTAAAGCGGAATGAAAGCGGTTTGCGGTTTAGCGAGAACGATCTGAGCAACGCCAAGGTCGGTGATATCGTCGAGGCACTGGATGCGTCCGAAGGCAAGATTGCCGTCGTGCGTTTGACAGTCGTCGATCGGAAGGCCGGCTTGGAATCGTTTCAATTATTGCTGCAGCATCACAAGATTCCGGCCGCCAATGCCGATGATGCGAAGGATTCGGGTAGCACGTTTGATTCTTCGAGCAACCGCTTGACCGCTGTTTTTGTCGAGACCGACAGTGAAATGTTGACGGCGGCACTGGAACAACTGCAGCACGATATTCATTTTCAAGAGATGCAGGTCGAAGAACCGATTCAGCTTGCCAGTCTTGATGGCAATGCGGTTGCCCGGATCGGATGGGCCGGGTTGGAATCGAAGAATCCCAAGACCGCAGTCACCAGCCGTCCGAAGCGGCAACTCAAGAAAGTTCCTATCAAGGGAATTGGCACGAAAGACAAAGAAGAAGCCAAGAACCGCGACGCCAAGGACGGTCGCGCGCCCAGCAAGAACAAAGATGGCACGAAATCACTCGCCAAGTCAGATTCCGATAAGACTGCTCCACATGCCCCCGCCCCCGCCGCCCGTGCCGCTGTGGATCCTTCGAGATCACGGCAATTCCAACTCTCACTTTCGAGGGACATCCTCGGACGTGGCGGCCGGCAAGCGAATTCGCGTCCGATCGTGCGTCGAATGGCCGTGGCCGCCGAGAAATCGCGAACACCAGCGCTGGGCGGTGCCGCGAAAAACACGAAACCCGCCACCAGATCTCGCAAGAGCGGGCATCTTGTGAAAGTGCTTTTCGTTCTGGTCTCGGAAACGCCTGACTCAAAGAAACCGACAACCGGCTCGAAAACCAAGAAGCCCGACGGGGCGGCGTAAGGTGAGCGGCGGGTGAGAATCTACCGCTTGAGAACCTTGGGCTAGCGCCCAATGCCACTCACTTTAGATGCAACATTCGGGAAATCGTTGATGGGGGCCAGGAACCTAACGGTTCCCGCTAGCCTGGTATTTTGAGCTTTGTCTCCGCGATCCACGCATCAACAATGCTTTCAAGGACGTTCAGCGGAACGGCACCGCTCGACAACACCACGTCGTGAAATTCGCGGACGTCGAATCGGTCGCCAAGTTGTTTGGTCGCGCGAGCCCGAAGCTCGGTGATCTTCAACTCGCCAATCTTGTAAGCCAATGCTTGTCCCGGCCAGGCGATATATCGGTCGATTTCATTATCGATGTCAAGCAGCGTCTTGGCCGTGTTGTCGGCGAAGAAATCGATGGCACGTCGCC
>CAUZVF010000582.1:0-4728 GCA_963582955.1 Planctomycetota bacterium | reverse complement strand
AACGGGTGGTTGTTGTTCTCGGTGAACATGGAGCGAACCAGGCAGATGTCGTCAGCAATCGACCCGATATGCGGAATGGTCTCGCCCAACTCCATGCCGCATTCGCCCCTTTTATGGAACCGAAATGGAGATTTCAAGAGCACGTTTTTGTTGCCGAGTTGAAAAGTTTCCACCTTGCCGGGATGCGCCTGGCCGTTGCGCTTGGTGAGTTCCGGCTTCGGGTCGAACACGTCCATCTGCGAGACGCCGCCGTTTTGAAACAATTGGATGATGGCTCTCGCCTTGCCGGGAACGTGTGCGGATCGTGGCTTCAGGTTTTTTGGCTCCGATCGAGACACGGCGGCTTCCAAAAGACCCGCTTCGTCCAGCAAACCCGCCAGTGCGAGGCCGCCGAACCCTAAACCGGTTTTTTGTAGAATCTGTCGGCGTGAATACAGCGGATGCATGGTGTATCCCTTATTCGATATAAAGGAACTCATTCGTCGATAACAGCATTTGGCACAAGTCGGCCAGGGCTTTTCTGTGCGCCGCTTTGGCCCGCGATTTGTCGCCGGTGTGGGTTGTTGTTTGTTCATCGAGAAAAGCGCGGCAGATTTTGATTTCGAGCGAGGTCGGTTGCCTGCAGAGCGTCAGGCGGTAGACCATCTCGATTTGCCGCGCGGGCTCGTCGTCAGTCGTCTGGCGAACACGTTCGGCCAGATGGGCTGCGTTTTCGATCACGAAGGGCCCGTTGAGAAACGTGAACGACTGGAGGACCGTGGCGGAATTGGCCCGCTTCGTGCAATTGATCGGCATGATCGGGGCGTCGAAGACCTCCAGGAATTTTAACGGATAGACCCGCCGTGCCAGCAGATAGATGCTGCGCCGCCGGTGGCTGGTGGGCGTTGCTCCTTTGGTGACCATCGAGAGTCCATCGGACGGTTTGGTGATCATCACCGGCGGGCCACCGGCCGTGCGGTCGAGTTTGCCGCTGACGGCCAAGATGGCATCGCGGACGATTTCCGCTTCCAAACGTTTGAGGTTCATTCGCCACAGCAGTTTGTTCTGCGGATCGACCCGTTCCGGTCCCGCGCCCGGGTCTTGCGGGCGTCGTGAGGATTGGCGGTAGACGGTCGACGTCATAATCCGATTGTGCAAGCGTTTGAGACTCCAACCGTGTTCCATGAAATCAACCGTCAGCCAGTCGAGCAGTTCCGGATGTGTCACTCCGGCGCCGGAGCGACCAAAGTTGCCCGGTGTGGCGACGATTCCCACGCCGAAATGATGATGCCACGCGCGGTTGACGATCACCCGCGCCGTGAGCGGATGATCGCGGCTGGTCAGCCAGCGGGCCAGAGCCAACCGGCGGCCGCTGGAACCGTGTCGCGTGTCGGGTGGACGGGTGGCGATGAGGTTTTTCGGCGTGCTGAGCACTTCCAGAAATCCTGGCTCAAGCGAGATGCCAGGCGTCATGTAGTTTCCGCGCCGCATCAGCCTCGCTTGCGGCGGCTGACCGACGTCCCAGAGAGCTTGAATCTTGCCGTAACTTCGCTTTGACCCCGTGAGCTTCGCAATCCGCGATTTCAGTTCGTCTGCTTTCTTTTTGTCCTTCGATTTTTCGGCGGCTTTGAATTCCTTCTGCAGCTCGGACGTTTCGCCGTCGATTTTCTTGTTGTGTCGATCGATGGCTTGACGCTCGGCCGACGAAACGTCGGCCAGCCAGCGCTGCTGAGGCTTCAGCCAGTTGTGCACGTTGTAGGCGGATTCGAAACACGACATCAGGCGATAATAATCGCGTTGAGAGATCGGATCGTATTTATGATTGTGACAGCGGCTACATTCCATCGTCAGACCGAGCAGACTGGTGGAAACCGTTTGCATTAAGTCGAACAAGACGCCGTACCGCTGCTTGACGCCGTATTGAGGCTCGCTGGTGGGGTCTTCGATGTTCCGCAGGAAACTGGTGGCGACCAACAGGTCGCGCATTTCGGGTGTGAAGGTCTTAGCCGATTTCCAGTCGACCAGTTCGTCACCGGCGAGTTGTTCGGTGATGAAGCGGTCCCAAGGTTTGTCGGCATTGAACGAGCGGATCACATAATCCCGGTATCGCGACATGCCCTCGTTGAGATAGATGGTGGCCAGATCCCCGTCGAACAACCGGACATCGACAAAACCAGCTGCGTCCAGCCAATGCCGACCCCATCTCTCGCCGTAATGCCGAGAATCCAGCAGCGTTTGAAGCAGGCGTTCGTAAGCATCGGGGCGCGTGTCGTTCAGGAACCGATCGATCTCTGCGGGGGTTGGCGGCAGGCCAATTAAATCGAAATACGCCCTCCGCAACAGCGTCACGCGGTCCGCATCGGGCGAAAAACTTAACCCTTTGGTTGCGAGTTTTTCCAGAACGAACCGGTCGATGGGCGAGCGGACGCGGTCCCATCCACGCTGCTTCGCTTCCTCTTGCGAAGCGGGAGCCGGGGCGGTCGGTAGCGGACGTTTGACCGGCTTCTGAAACGCCCAATACTGCCGATCCTCCGCACTCACGAATGAGCGAGGTCTCACTTCCGCGACCTTTTCTTTCGCCGGAGTGCCGGCTTTGATCCAGCGGCGCAGTAGACCAAGCTGATCGGGACTGAGTTTTTCGTACTCGTCCGGCGGCATTTCACCCCTTGAAACCAGATCGACCAGATAGCTGCGCTCGGGATGACCCCTGACGACGGCCGGCCCGTTTTCTCCCCCGTGCAACATGGCTGTCAAAGTTCGTAGGTCCAGTTGCGATTCCTGTGTTTCCGCACCATGACATCCATGACACTTTTGCGCAAGAATCGGCAATACGTCCTTCTCGAACGATGGCGGCGGCGGCAACTTCGCGTTTCGGACGATCAACGTGACCTCGAACCGGGTCCCGTCACCGTGATGTACGGTTCCGGTTCCGTCGGCACTTGCGTCGACGATAAAATACAGGAACTCGCCGGGCCGGATCTTCTGATCCTTGATGTGAAAAGAACCGCGTTGTGTCTTGCTGCCGAAATCGGACTTCCCGGAAGCCAGCAGCAGTGGTTGGAAACCACTCTTCGGATTCGGCGACGGGCCGCGCTCGACATACCAGGCTATCTGCGAGTTGACGCCGCAGCAATTCTGGGCGTGCTCGAAGACTCCTTTGATTTCCAGAGTCCCCGCGACCGGAGAGCGCCAGCCAACGATCATCGCGTGGTCTGGTCCGGGTGCGATCGTGATGTCGCCCGGCTTAAACTGAAGACCCACGTCATAAGGAGCGGTGACCCGACCGATGAGGGGCGCCAAGCGTTGCTTGCCGGTTCGGTAGGCCCAGCCGTCCAAAGGCGCCCCGAACAGATTGCTGTCCTGCTCGGTCAGGGGAACGTATTTCCCGTCCCGTAACCACTGCCGCGTTGCGATCGGTCCCTTCGCATTGGTCGTCCGCAGAAAAAACCAAATCGGTTGCCCGAAGCGGTCGCCGTTGGGGTTTTCCCTTTGCTTTCCCGAGCGAAAGCCCTCGCGGAACGTCCACGTCACAACCTTCGAGACTGTCGGCTCCACGGCCGTCAAGATTCCAGGAGAGAACCCCAAGAAGACTGCCGTGATCCCTATTCGATAGAAAGAAGAAGAAAACTGCCCCATTTCGTTCCTGTCTACCCCGGGCAATCACGGGAATTACCAAATAGAGTTCGTCGAATTCGTTTCGATCAAGAATCTGGAATCCCGCGCCGCGGTTGCTCACGCTCGCCCGATGGCTGGATTCAATTATAGCAACACGCATTTTCCGAGATAAACTCAACTCACTCCCGGCAGATGCTCGGCAGGTCAATCAAAAGAAACGCACGTCCAATCGCTCAGCGGTAGCACGGCCGTGGTGTCTCGAAAACTGTTGAGTTTTTAGCTCGCCATTTTGGCCATCGGAGGGGCATCATCCGCAACGTGTGTCAGATTGTTCTGGGCGACCGTTTGATGGCACACGCAGGGAGCACCGAGAAAGGTATGAGAATTTGAGACGGTGGCTTCGGCCAAATGCCAAATCAAAAAAGGGTGGTTATTTGGCACACCGCGCGACAGATTGGCAATTGATGAAATAACCGCAATCAACAACCACTCCCTTGATATGAGATGCTCCACAAACTAGCACAATAGTCACGAATCGCTCAGGAGCATACCATGAACGGAAGAGTCGCCGTCTATCTCGCTCCCCGAAGACCGTTCGAGTTTCGCGAGTACCCAGTCGCAGATCCCGCGGATGATGCGATTCTCGTGCGAATGCGGCTGTGTAACATCTGCGGTTCGGAATTGCATCTGTGGCGTGGTCAGGCAACGAAGCTCGAGGAAGGCAAGCCGCAGATCCTCGGACACGAGATGGTGGCCACAATCGAGAAGTTGGGGCGGGCCGTGACTTGCGATTCGCTCGGTCAGCCACTCAGCGAAGGTGACCGGATTGTTTACACGTATGGGCGTCCCTGCGGGAAGTGTTGGTACTGTTTGACACACGAAGCGTCTTGTCCAAAGCGTCACCAACACTGGATCGGGGTGTCGAGCGACACGCCGCCGCACTTCAATGGCGGGTTCGGCGAATTCTACTACGTTTGCCCCCACCAGTCGGTGTTCCGTGTGCCCGAAGATTTACCAGATGATCTGGTTTCGCCCGTGAACTGCGCCACCGCACAGGTCTTCGATGGTCTCAAGCGAATCGAAGTACGCTCTGGTGACAACGTGCTCGTGCAAGGAGCTGGCGGACTCGGCTTG
>CAUZVF010000581.1:0-4733 GCA_963582955.1 Planctomycetota bacterium | reverse complement strand
TCCCAAATTCGCAATATTAACCGGGATATTTGTCGCAGTTTCACAAAATCCTAGGGTATATACTTATACCGTTCGCGGGTAAGAATGACTCGTTTAACGGCAAGCCGCAGGCGACGGTTTCGTCGGGAAACACGGTCGCCTGCGGCTTGCCGTGAAACAACAGAATGTGACATTTTCAACCGCGTGAAGTATAGACGACCGAATCGCGGATTTGTTTCCGATTTGTCGGATTCGAACGTCAAATTCTATGTGACGACCGCATGCTCCAAGGTTGCCTTCTGAAGCCGCGTCTCAACGGGTTCTGGCAAAACATCGAATGCCCTCACGTTGGGAATGCCGGACTGATCGCGATGCAATTCAAGTGGTGGGTCCGACAGGTCTTCGTGATAAAACCGGCTGCTGGGAAAGATATCCGCCGGATACGTGAAATTGTCGAGCATCGCCAGCGCCGCGCAAATTGAACTACCCATGGAACTCTCCAGCATTCCTCCGACCCAACATGGGATTCCAGCGGCGGCGCAGATGTTGTGGATGGCGACCGCATTAGTCAGGCCTCCCACGCGCCCCGGCTTGATGTTCACATAGCGACAACTCTTTAGAGAAATCGCTTGCTCTGCCTGGCGCGGATGCGTGATGGATTCGTCCAGGCAAACTGGCGTCGTGATCTTGGCCTGAAGAGCCGCATGATCGTTCAGGTCATCGTGTTGCAGAGGCTGTTCGATCATGGCCAAGTTCAGTTCGTCAACCTTTTGAAACAACGGCAGGTCGTTCAGTCGATAACCGCCGTTGCAGTCGATGTGGAATGTGTGGCCGGGATGCTGCTTGCGGACGGCTTCCAGCATCGGCAGGTCCCAACCGGGACGGAATTTCAACTTAATACGTGGGAACGCGTCATCGATCGCTTTGCCGACACCTTCCAGAAGGTCGTCCATGGAATCCATGACACCAAAGTCGGCGCCGACGGGAACTTCATTGCGCTTTGCACCGAGTGCCACATGCAGCGGCGTGTTTGTGATGCGGCTTGATAAGTTCCACCATGCCGTGTCAAGCGTCGCTTTCGCGAAGGGATTCCCCTTATAAATTGACAGCCGATTCTGTAATTCGTCACCGCTGTTGATATCCTGGCCAATGACTGCGGGTGCCAGCCAATCACGAGTGACCGCGAAGATTCCGCCGGCCCATTCCGGGCTATAACACGGCGCGGCGAACGGAGCGCTCTCGCCCCAGGCGTCGACGGAACCGCTCGTCATCCGGCACAACACCGAGTGAATCGCCGCATCTTCTCCGTAGGCAGTGCGCCACGGATAAATCAGCGGCATTGCGACGTGATAGAGTTCGATTCGGTCGATTCGCATGAAGACTCTTCAATTTGTTGTGCGGCCATCATTCGACCAATTGCCAAAATTCATCTTCGCCCGCGTCGTTTGTCTTGCCACGCCGCTTGCGTTTCTTGTTAGCGTTCTCTTGAAGTTGAGGTGGCAGCGGTGGTGCCTTGATCGACGATTTCTTGGCTTTGGTTTTCGGTTTGGGAGCAACCGTTGCCCGTGATTGTCCGACCGATTTGCGGGCGTCTTTGTCGTTCAGGTCGATGATCTCGTCGCTGTTCGGCGGCGCGGGCACTTGAGTGGGGCGTTTGGCTTTCTTCTGTGTCCGAGGTTTGCCTTTAGCGGACGTTGTCGTTGAGGCACGCTTCTGCTTCGTTTGGCCGCGAGCCGGTTGTGACTTGCTGCCTGGCGAACGCGATTTTTTCGCGGCAACCGTGGGAGCTGTCGCTTTCGACTCAGATTTTGCTGCCTGTCCGCATTTCTTGCACTTACCGTGATGGTCCAATGGTTCGTAACAAACATGACACAAAGGAACGGGTTGCACGGCGTCTTCCAAGCCTTTCGGTTTGTCAGAAGCCAGTTTCTTGGGTTTGACTTCTTTTCGTGGTTCCTTAATCAGTTCTAGCCCCGGATCTTCATCAATGGCTTTCAACGGAACGATCGTGTCTTGCGTTTCTGAAACGGCAGCAGGCTTAACCGCGGGAGCGGGTGGCGGGGTCGCTGATTTCGTGATGTTGGGCGCGGTCCAGGCCGTCTGATCGGCTTCCGTACCTGCCGGACTATTGCTGGTTGAATGCGAAAGCAGATTCTCTTCACGAACAATCTCGGTCGTTGCAACTTTGCCACTCGTGACGTCTTTGGCGGAAACATGAACGCGTGCCTGTTCGTCGTATCGGATCGTGACGGCAATTTGCGAGCCTTCCGGCAGGTTGGGCGGTAAGTCGTCGATCACGCACGTGCCAAGTTCCACGTACGGCTGACCCGGTTCCGTCCCGCTCTCGATAATGTGCAAGTGGACGCGCTTCTGATTCGGGATCACCGTCCCAAACGTATTGGTGAATGAGGTTGGTAACGGCGTGTTTGCCGGGATCAGGTCGTGCGGAAAACGGACATTCTGCCGCATGTTCCGCACCAGTATTCCCAGCGCCCGCGCGTTGACGCTTTGCTGTTTGAATTGAGACAGGCGGGCGCTGACCTCTTCATTCAGGATCGACCGGGCGTACTCGCTGTTGCTTAATAGCATGCCGGCGTAGTAAGTGGCTCCGTGAGCAATCGACTGGTCTGGTGACAGCGATGTGTTTAACGTCCGCCCGCTGAGATCCTTGAGCGAAGAGCGGATCATCGGCATGCGCGAAGCACCGCCGGTCGTCAGCACGACGTCCACATGAGCCCAGCCCATGTTGTTGTCTTTCAGCATGCGACGAGTAATCTCGCACGTTCGGTCCGTCAGTTGTTTCGTGAGTTTTTCGAACTGGCCTTGTTCAACCTGATACGACTTACGGTTGGAACCATGTTGGCAAGTCAGCGCGGCTTTCGGCCGGACTGACAGGCCGCGTTTTGCGTTTTCGACTTCGATCGCCAAGAACTGCATGCTGCCGCGTGCTGACCGGGGATCCTCGTTGAACTCTTTGGTGAACTGATCGCAGATCGCCTTTTCGAGGGCACAATTCCAATCGATGCCGCCCAAATTCAAATCGCCGCTGCTAGCGATCACGCTAACTTCATTCTTTTGATACCTCACCAGTGACAAGTCAAAAGTACCGCCGCCCAGGTCGTAGACCATGATGCGTTGCTCGTCGGCGAGTTCCGTGAACCACAGTCCTTCGGTACCCAACACATAACACAACGCGGCGGCAACGGGCTCGTTGATGATGTCGACCTTTTTCAATCCGGCTCTTAGCCCAGCGTCGACGGTCGCCTGACGCTGAATCTCACTGAATTGCGCCGGCACCGTGACAATCGCCTGATCAACCTGTCCAATTTGGTCGGCGGCAGCGGATAGCATCTTCCTGAGAATGAACGTCGCGATGTCGATCGGAGTGTACGATTTGTCGTCAACCGTCCATCGATGGTTAGGATTGCCCATGTACCGCTTCGAGTTCTGCACAACCCGATCGGGATTCGCAACAGCATTCCGCAGGGCTTCAGTGCCGACGACGACATCGATTCCGTCAAACAAAACGACCGATGGAGTCGACAATTCCCCTTCCTGATTCGCCAGTGTGACCGGCTCGCCATGCTCGTTCAAATACGAGATACAGGAATACGTCGTTCCCAAGTCGATGCCGACGGCGTGAGTTTCCAGCATATTCGAGTGACGCTTTCGTCGAGAGGATATGATCGTCTGAGGTGAATACCGACATCGAATGGCCGCAACTTCCATGTTAGCATCGGCATCTAGGACTCACTAGGCTTTGTCGTAAAACTCGTAACTGAAGTCGTAAGCCGTCGGCCTTTCGCTCCTCCCTGAAAGTAACGCTACTTTCGCAGAGCGAAAGGCGACAATCGAAGATTGACGACGTATCTCGTGATGACTCGAATGCAGGATACAATGAGAACCACGTTGGCCGCTTGGCTGCTGCTTTGTCTGACCACATGCGGCGTCGGATTGAGTGCCGAGACCGACGTTGTCCTCGATCATCCCGTCCGAAAGCTGAAATCCGGCCGCGACTTTCGACGAGAGATCGAAAAACAGTTTTCAGCGTCGTGGCGCAATGTGCCGTTGCGATCGATCTTGCGACGAATTTCCGATGACCGAAACGTCTCGATTTTGCTGGACCGTCGAATCGATCCGGCACAGTTGATTTCGGCACGGATCATGAACGAGACGGTTCGCACGTCCGTTGCAACGGTCGCCAAAGCGGCCGCAGCCGACTCCCGTGTTGTCGGCAGCACGTTTTATGTCGGACCGCCGGCGGGATGTGAGAAGTTGCGGACGCTCATCGAAATCAGATCACGGCAGTTGTTTGCAATGGAATCATCACGAAAAAGTCGACAATTTGAGATCACCAGGCGTCGTGCGCTTCACTGGAACGATTTGGATGAGCCGAGCAGTCTGCTCCGCGAGATTGCTGGCCGGTATTCGTTGGAATTGACCGGGGCCGATCGAGTACCACACGATTTATGGGCCGGAGCCACGCTGCCCAGCATCAATGCCATTGAGTCACTTTCCTTAATCCTGATTCAATTCGATTTGACCTTCGATTGGGCCGACGCAGCCGCAAGAGTTTCGATTGTCGACGTACCGAAGACTGTGGCGGTCGAAAAGAGCTATTCCTTGCGTAACCGATCCGCACAACAAACGCTGGCCGATTGGCGGCAGAGATTCGGCGGTTTGGATGCGGACATCAAAGGGACGCGAATCGTTGTGCGAGCGACGGTTGAAAAACACGAGGAGATCGTGGCGCA
>CAUZVF010000580.1:0-4735 GCA_963582955.1 Planctomycetota bacterium | reverse complement strand
TTGACTAAGGAATGGGGCGGCTTCACCGGTTCCTATTTCGAGTTTTTTCACGACCTGACGTATGTCGTCGCAGGTTTCGGCATCTTGATGGTCGTCTTAAGTGGCGTGTACTTCCTGCCGAAAACTCGGCCGACGAACGAGCCTGTGGCGACATAGCGGCCAGCATTAGTAGCAACGACGACCCCGGCGGGGATGGGCCGCCACTGCGTGGCTTAAAAACGCAACGCACGAGCTAGCCCGGATTATTCACGAAACAAC
The DNA here is from genome assembly GCA_963582955.1 of Planctomycetota bacterium. Lineage (GTDB taxonomy): Bacteria > Planctomycetota > Planctomycetia > Planctomycetales > Planctomycetaceae > CAUZVF01. The sequence goes on along the minus strand of CAUZVF010000580.1, from coordinate 4,477 downwards.
GCAAATATGATGCAAAGCTTGTGGCCAAAGGAGTTGCGACTATCTTACCCAAAACACCACGCAAAATCGGAGTTGATCGTAACCCGAAGCGTCAGCGAGGAAACATGTTGAATTCCTCGCTTACGCTTCGGGTTACGAATAATTCGGGCTAGCCTTCTGGGTTAATGTCACACAATCACGCTCGGTGATTCAGCGTGCTCAACCTTTTTGTTTCAATTCCGTTAGCCTTTTCGCCCACTCGGTTTCAAGCTTCTGGTCAGTGCCAGCCAAATACGAATAGCTGGCGAGTCCGCCGGCCCAGAGCCATGCCAATCCGCCATAAGCGGGCAGAAGGTGGTGCAAGCTGTCGTAGCCAACGATCCAATGCACCAGAATCGTTGGCACATAGGCAACGTTTCCCGCCAGCATCAGCGCCCACCAAAGCCAGAATTGCCCGCGTCGAAATCCCCAGATCGCCGGCAGCAGCGTCGCGACTCCGCAGGCAATCAACATCCCGCCAAAAGTCGCGCGATCGTGAGCGATCAGTGGCACCAATTGCGGATGGGCTCCGGTAAGTTCAGCCACGGTTGTCCGCATGAATTCCAAATCCGCGGGGACGAAGACGGTTGTCATTCCCACCGTCGAGATGACGGTTCCCGCCACAATCAAAACCGCTCCGTGGATGACAAACAGAAGCTGTCCCCATTGGTTGGCTTTCCAGCGCCGGTCGTTCCAAAGGTCGGGAGCTTCCATCGCCGACCTTGCCGGCATCCGGGAATGGATGGTCAGCAACAGGAATTGAAACAGGATGGCCGTCACAAAGGCATGAAACGGATCGAAGTAACCGAATCCAAGAAATGAAAAGAAACTGAAGAACCCCGCGAGTGCCGAAAAGATGACCGACAGTTGAGCCCAATGCACACCGCGGCGGATTCCCCACCAAGCCATTGTCACGTACAGAATCCCGACGGCCAACATCGTGCCCGAAAGGGTCACTCGGTCGTGAGTCATGAACGACAACAGCCGATCGTTAATCTCGGCGAGTTGCACGCGTGTCAGCCCGACCATTGACTCGTCGTACGGCAACACGACCCGTGTGGTCGCCACGATCATGGCCATCAAACCGCCGACGAACATGCTGAGTCCCATCAGCATGGCCCAACACCACGACTGATTGCCAATCCGCGTGGGCACTTCCGGCTGAGATTCTGTGTTCAGCAGACGATAAAGGATTGCTTCGTTGATGCGTTTGGGCAAACCAGGACCGGCAAACACCAGCCCCGAATCGGCTTGAATCAAATCGGCACCGGCATCGGTGTAGTCGAGCGCATCGGCCGGAGAATGCACGCCGACCGATCCAACCACGATCGCTTCCGGGCCAATTTCCGCGCGAACCGACCGCACGGTTTCCACGGCAGCGTCGAAACCAGGTTTTCCGATTTCCCCGGAGGAATCATCGGCCCGCGATTCCCCGACGATGATTCCAGTCACCGATCCGTCGCGCACAGCCTCGCTGCATTGGGTTTTTCGTGCTTCATCTTGCCAATCGTCGGCATTGATCGACATGAGGACGAGCGGGTGTTTTTCGGCCACTTTGCCAATCATGGGACGCACTGCATCCAGATAATCGAGCGGGACGACAAACCCATCAACATGCGGGCCGAGCACGTCCAGCATTGTGCTCGCTTCGTCTGACGAACACGGTTCGATCCGCGCGAGAATTGGGACTTCGATCCGACCGTTCCGCTCCAGCCGCGACTTCGCATCGCTTGCCGTCAATGCCGCGAGCGGACGTTCGAAACGAATGGTCTCGTCGGCTGCGTCAACGTGAACTCGGCCGGCGGTTGCGTCAGCATCCGAGACAATTGGCCCGATTTCCAGGAATCCGAACCCAAACTCGGACAACGCGGGTGTGGCCAACAACTTCGGATCAAACGTACAACCGAGGCCCACTCGCGATGAGAATCGGAACCCATTTCGCTCGATTGCCAGCCGGAAATCCGGCTGCATGTGGCCCATGAACCGTATCACGCGCCGGCCCAGCGGCAACCGCGACAATCGGCCCATCGAACCCAACGCGATGCCGCGAGCTTTCTCGGGATTCAGAGAAAACAGGATTGGGCGAAAGACAGTTTGATAGGTCCAATCGGGCATGGTCTAATCGCAATGTTGTTAAAACGTAAGTCTTGCTGATGGACGGCGTTGATGCCAGTCGGATCTTTAACCGCGTCCGCTGTGTACAGATAACAAATCCGAATCGTGAGGCTCAAGAATTAGCGATCTTGAAGTTGTTCGGAAACGATGCCGTTTGGAAAGCGCCGCGCTGTGTGATATACCAGTGAGAAGATCGTCGCATCCTGCCAGCCAGTTGGCGATCCGGAAGAATCCTACATTCGATAAGCATCACATGACGAATCTGACTCGACGGCAGTTCGTTGCCACGACGGGCTCGGTTGCGTGTGTTGGCGCATTTCGCAACGCGCCAGTATTCGCGGCTGAGCCTGAACGGCTTTTGGTCGACACTCATTTGCATTGCTTTGCCGGTTCGAAGGACGATCGGTTTCCGTACCACAAGCGGGCTCCGTACCGACCTGATGTGTCGGCCACGCCCGAGCATCTCTTGAAATGCATGGACGCAGCCGGAGTTTCACACGCTGTCGTTGTGCATCCGGAACCCTACCAAGATGACCATCGCTATCTGCAGCATTGCCTAAAAGTGGGAAAGGGCCGGTTGAAGGGCACGTTGCTTTTGTTTTCCGACCGAGACGGCTCGCTGGAAAAAATGACCACGTTGGCGAAACGTATGGATGTCGTGTGCGTCCGAGTGCATGCGTATGCTCCCGATCGCTTGCCGCCGTTTGGGAAACCGGAACTGCGGCGTTTGTGGAAGATGGCGGCCGAAAATGGATTGGCGGTGCAACTTCATTTCGAGCCGCGGTATGCACCCGGTTTTGAACCGCTGATTCGCGAGTTTCGCGACACCCGCGTGATCATCGATCACATGGGCCGCCCCTTTCAGGGAACTCCCAAGGAACACGCCGTCGTCGTTCGGTGGTCACGGCTGCCCAATACTTTCATAAAGCTCTCGTCGATTCCTCGGCAGGACAAGTATCCTCATCGCGACATTCGACCGATCGTGAAACAACTGACCGACGCTTGGGGGGCCGATCGGATGATCTACGGCGGCGGTTTCAACGCCGATGCGACGGGAAAATCCTATCGGGCGGCATTCGAACGCGCCCGTTCATTTCTGGATCATCTTGCCAGCAAAGACCAAGCGAAAATACTGGGCGGTACCGCGGCCCGGTTGTACGAGTTCGTCAAGTCGTGATTCGAGAAACGTCGCGCTGCAAGTCCATGATTTATTGTTTCTTGTATGCAATCGGAATTGGGGAGGGGTCGTTTGGTTGGTGGCTCGTCAACAGCGTTTTAAGTCAGAACAGCAAATTTCAGCGAGAGGGAATACTACAATGAACAACCAAATTTCACGACGCGACGCACTGAAAGTTGCTGGTGCCGCGGGAGTGTTGGCGACGGCTTCATCCGTGTCGGCTCAGTTGCCGCGGGAATCGATGGATCCCAAGTTTCAGGTCGCGAAAGGCCGGATTCGGCAGTCAGTGATGGGTTGGTGCTTCAAGCCGATGCCGGCGATCGAGTTGGCTCGGCATTGCCGTGATATTGGAATTGAGGGGATCGAAGGCATCTCGCCAAAAGATTATCCGGCCGTGCGTGAATTGGGACTCAAGATTTCGCTTGTCAGCAGTCACGGTTTTAAGAAAGGACCGTTCAATCGCGAGAACTTTGAATTCTGCGCCGCGAAGTTGAAGGACAGCATCGACATCGCCGTTGAGGTCGGTTGTCCGAGCGTCATCACGTTCACCGGCATGAAAGAAAAGGGCATTAGCAACGCACAAGGCACGAAGAACTGTATCGAGTTTTGGAAATCGGCCATCGGTTATGCCGAGCAGAAGAAGATCAACCTGTGTCTCGAACACCTGAATTCGCGAGATGACTCGCATCCGATGAAAGGACATCCCGGATATTTTGGCGACGATGTTGATTTTTGCGTCGACATGATCCGGCAGGTTGGTTCACCCAACATGAAACTGCTGTTCGACGTCTATCACGTTCAAATCATGAACGGCGACGTAATCCGTCGCATTCGTCAATACAAAGACGTCATCGGGCATTACCACACGGCTGGAAATCCGGGACGCGCCGAGCTGGACGATACTCAGGAAATCAACTACCCGGCCGTCATGCGGGCGATCGTCGAAACCGGCTACAAAGGATTTGTCGCCCAAGAGTTCATACCCACGTGGTCCGACAAGTCGATGGCACTGCGTCATGCGGCACAAGTGTGCGATGTGTGAAGCTTTGAAACTGTGCGAAAACTAGTTCGTGGGTGTCCCGAAAGTCTCTGTGGTCTGTGATTTTCGGGCGGAACTGGCATGAGGAGTGTCGAAGATTGTGGCGCTCTTCTTTTGCCGCCGCGTCT
>CAUZVF010000579.1:0-4740 GCA_963582955.1 Planctomycetota bacterium | reverse complement strand
CCGGGGAGGGTTGATCGAAGTCAATCGTCTTGCGTCAAATTGCAACGCTCGTCCCTCCCCGCTCGTCCCTCGCGACCCTCCCAAAGGAGGGTGAAATCCAAAGTGAGTGCCATTGGGCGCTAGCCCCCCGGTTTGGTCGACTCACCGGGGGCTAGCGCCCCTCCGCTCACAGTTGCGGCGCAGCGATTCGTTTAACCGCGAGCCAACGGCGACCGCGGCAGCTCACACGCTAAAACTGCCGCTCTCGCCGTTGGCTCGCGGTTAAACAATAACTCCTGGCAAAGCACTACGATGCCTCGACAAACTTCCCATCCACCAATTCGACTTTTCGAGGAAACCGTCCGGACAATTCAACGTTGTGCGTCACGCAGATCAGCATTGCATTTTGTTCCTGACCAAGTTCCAAAAGCAGTGAACCGACGGCTTCGGCAGTGGCGCGGTCGAGATTTCCGGTCGGTTCGTCGGCGAGCAGCAGTGACGGCTGATTGATCAACGCCCGGCACACGGCGACGCGCTGACGTTCCCCACCGGAAAGCTGAGCTGGCCGGTGAGTGACTCGATCGGCCAAGCCAACTCGGTCGAGCAGTTGTTGCGCCCGCTCTTCTTCCGCGTTCCCCGCACCTTTGCCGGCCAACAACGGGACGAGCACATTTTCCAGGACACTGCATTGCGGCAGCAGATGATGGTCCTGAAAAATGAATCCGATATTCGTGTTGCGATACTGCGCCAATTGTGACTCGGCCATCTGAAAGGGATCTTCACCGAGAACATGAACGCTCCCGCTTGTCGGACGATCCAGTGTGCCGACGATGTAGAGAAAGGTGCTCTTACCCGACCCCGACGGACCTGTCACGGCCATGGCTTCGCCGCGTTTCATCGCAACGTCGACACCACGCAGAATCGACAGCGTGCCTGCCGCGCCGGAAAAGTCCTTGGTCAAACCGCTGACAACCAAATCACCGTTGTTTTCGCTCATCTCAGCCAGTCTCTTGAATGGCGTTATTATAGATTTCAGGGATCGGAATCGATTCCAACGGCTGATCGTGACGGCAAATGCAACACGCCGTCTTCATCCGGCCGTGAGCAACCCGCGTGTCGTCTCGCCAGAATTCGAATTCCATCGTCAGCGATTTGACACCCTTGCGTGACACACTCAAGCGGATTTCCAATTCGTCCTCGAAATAGGCGGGTGCCTCAAACGTACACGACGCCGAAACACGCGGCCAGCCGATCACCGAGCCGTCGTCTTGCTTCTGCATGATACTCAGACCGAGCGACCGAAAGAACTGATGCTCGGCTTCTTCCATGTAGCGGTAATAGCAGGCGAAATGAATGATTCCCGCCATGTCGGTGTCGCCGAACTCGACGCGTCGCGTTGTTGTGAACTGGAACATTTCCGATTACTTACACTTTTTGCGGAAAGAATTTTGCCAGTGTTTCGTCGCTCGGTGGCTTCGTGACCAGCGAAACGACCACCAGCGTAACGGTTGAGATCACAAAGATGGTGGCCACGGGCAACATCTCGAACACACTGTACCGGGGATTGGGTGGATAACCGGCCTGAGTGAAACAGTAAATCCAGGACGCCGCCATCGCAATCACGCTGGCATAGGCGCCGGCTTTCGTCAACCTCTTCCAATACAGCGCGGCCACGACCAGAGGCACCAGGCTGGTGAATCCGCTAAAGCACCAGATTCCCAGATCAAAAATGCCGGGCGGTTCCAGCAGACTGATTGCAAAAGTGACGGCGACAACTCCGACAATAAACGATCGAGCCAGCATGACAGTTTGTTTGTCACTGATGCGGTCACGACCGGCGTAATGCAGCACGATATCGTTCGTGAACATCGTGCCGACGCACAAAAACTGGCTGTCGAGTGACGACATCACAGCCGCCAGAATGCCTGCCGTCAACAGGCCGGACAACACCGGGCCGGACAGTCCCCCGACCATCGTACCCAGCACCTGTCCGTCCTGACTCGGGGCCAGATTTCCAACGACCAGTTCGCCATTCGGCAGTGTGGCCGACGTCGCCCACACGCCCAGCATCACGCAGGGAACCCACACGATCAGGATCAAAAGCGGATGCAGCACGATTGGCAGCTTGAAGCTGGCGGCACTCTTCGCCGTCAGCCAGTGTTGGAACAAGTGAGGGAACATGCCGGCTGACAATGGAATCAACATAAAACTGAAGAACAGCAGGTGTCCGACGTTCTCACGCGTCAGTTTTTCGGGATGAGCCTTCTGTACGGCCGCCGTCGCAGATCGCAAGTTCTCGAAGAAACTGTCACTCCCGCCGATTCGGTTGGCGATGATAAAAAACGTGACGACACCGAGGACCATGAACACGCAGGTCTGAAACGCATTGGCCCACGCGGTGCCCCGCATCCCGCCGGCAAACACATAGGTCAACACCACGCTGCAGATTACCAGCGAGCCTAGCCAGACAGGCGTACCACCACCGGAATCCGCAAACGTTTCTGGAAACGAACCCCGCGTCACGGCGTTGATTGTCAATCCGGCGCCGAGAACCCCGATCAGCAAATAGGGCACAATCAGACCGATCAGGATTGGAAACAGTAAAAGGCCAAAGTTACTGCTTTCCAATCGGTCGCGGAAAAACTCGATTTGAGTCGTATAGCCATGCCGGCGGCCGAGCGACCAGAGTTTGGTGCCGATCAGGAAGAAACACAGCGAATGCACGATTCCGCTGGACGAGGCCATCATGCCGTAAACGCCAATTCCCACCAGCCACGACTTTCCCGTCGATCCGACCAACGCAAACGCCGTCATTGTTGTTCCGAACAGCGACATCAGCATCAGAAACGGACCGATGCTGTGGCTGGCCAGCAGGTAATCGTTGCTCGTGCCGCGAAACCGACGGTTCGCGAAAACTCCCAATCCCAACAGTAGGACAAGATAGACGGCGATGATCCTCAACTGAGTCAACTGCCGGCGTCTCCTGCGTCAGAAGGGACAGCAGTTGTGTCGGCCGTGTCATTTTCAGAAACCGCGAGCGATTCCGGCCACGCAAACTTTGTCGCCAACCACCATGTGAGACAAGCGGCAATCGAAAGAAAAATGTGAAACGCGAGCCCGATCGGACAGAATCCGAGGACCAAGGTATCATCGGTCCAAAACCAAAAGTCTTGGTGCAAGATGATGAGCAAAACGACAAGAATCCAGACAAAATTCTTCATGAAGCGGTATTCATCAAAGTCGTTGAATCAAAGCATTGATGCCGGAAAAGATATTCTGGGTGGGTGGGGAGGGTACCACGTCTTGCCGTTCAGGCAAGGCGTGTCGCGCAGCGACTGGAAAACGTTCTCGTACGTTGAAAGCAGTTTCCGTTAGGAGTGCTCACTACTCATTCACTGGCACGCTTTGCGAGGCTGTGTTTGGCTCTCATCGTCATAGAGCGCTTTCCGGCGGCTGCGCCGCACACCTTGCCTGAACGGCAAGATGTGGTACCCCTTATGACTTTCGGGAACTAATTCCTTTCCGCTTTCCAACTTGTCGCACATGAAGTCGCAATAAGTCCAGCGATTCTAAAACGTGGAGTTTAGCACGTCGTAAATACGTTCGGAACCAACGCCCGACCCCGATCCCTATCAAATCGAAAACGACGCTTAATCCGCAGGCGGAATGACCTCGCCCATCATCTCGAACATCTCACCAACTCCCGGCTTAAAAACGTCGCCAATCAGCATGTCGACCAGATTGCTGACGTATTGCGGGTGCTGCCGCAAAAATTTACCGAAGCTGAAATCGGGTGTGTAGAACGCATAGACCAGTTTGCGGAACAATTCGAGGCCGCCAACGTATTGCTCTTGCCAAGAACCGAGATGTTCGACGGAAAAGTCGTCGCGTTCAAACGCCGAGTGGATTGCATCGGCGGCGAATTCGCCGGATTTCAGAGCGAGAAAGACGCCGGTCGAGTAGACAGGGTCGATGAAACCGAATGCGTCGCCAATCAGCACCCAACCAGGTCCGGCGGCATGAGTGGCTCGGTACGAGAAATCTTTGGTCGTCAGGAATCCGTGCGTCAGCTTGGCATTGGCCAGACGCCGTTGCATGCCGGGACATCGCGCCAATTCGCGTGCGAAGATTTCATCGGCCGATTCGCGCGCACCGAACATGTAGTCCATTCCACCGGTGCATCCAACGCTGACGTGGTCGTCGGGCAGCGGGATATACCAAAACCACGACTTCTTGCCTCCGGTTTGCAAAATGATCGTCGCACCCTCGTCACGTCCCGAGCCACGCAGCCCGCCTTCGAAATATCCCCAGACAGTTCCCTTCTTCAGGTGCGCATCAGTCGTCTTCAATCCTAGCCGATTGGCCAAGAACGCCGACTGTCCTGAAGCGTCAACGACAACGCGGCTGTGAATCTCGCAGCTCGATTGGTTATTGGCCGAGTCAAGTTTGACACGGACGCCCGTCGCCCGGTCCGAGTCGAAGAGGACATCGACGACGTGCGCATCCGTCCGCGCGACCGCGCCTTTGGCAACGGCGCAATCGAGCAACATCTGATCGAATTGATCTCGCCAAACCTGCCACGTTTGGGAACTCTCGTGATTGTTGTGTTCGTCAAAATAGAACGGCTTCGATTCCTTGCCGTCTTCGGTGACGAATTGCACGCTGTATTTCTTGGGGAACGCACTTTTCTTGAGTTCTTCGATCAGCCCCAGCCGCTTCAACGGCCAATAAGTTTCGGGAACCAACGACTCGCCGACATGG
>CAUZVF010000578.1:0-4746 GCA_963582955.1 Planctomycetota bacterium | reverse complement strand
AGATTCCTCATTTGGACGACGGGTACAACGAGAACAAAGGCGTGGTGACCATCAACATCAAGATTTCACAAGAGGGGCAGATTTCAGATTAGGCACTGTAGAGGATGAAAGCGTTGCGACGCCGCATCCGGGGCAACTGAATTCCCAACGACAGGAACCCGGCACTCGAATTTCGCATGTTCGCAGTTATCCGAAACTTGTATCGCGCGGACTCGCGAAGCAGATTCAGCCGGAGATCATGATCGGCTTGTTCCTTTCCGACGATACGTGCTACTGCCTGTTGCGACAGGACGGCCAGCCGAACTCCGGCTACATCGGCAAATCGCGTCCGCCGTACATCGATTGGAATTGGAAGAAACTCGGAGTGCGCATCGGCGGACCACGCATGATCCGCTTGCCGGACGGCCGCTTCGCCGCCGTGGTCCGCCTGTACGATTCGCCCGTTCGCACGTCGCTCTGCTGGCTCGACCCGGAAAAGGGTACGCTGACCGAAGCACTGAAACTCCCATCCGGCGGAGACACCAGCTACGCCGGCATGGTCTGGCACGACGACATGTTGTGGATCAGCTACTACTCGTCCCACGAAGAAAAGACGTCAATCTATCTGGCGAGAGTGAAGTTCGAGAACTGAAAGGACGACGTCCGGGATGAATGGACCAAATCGGTGCGACTTCAGTATTCAGGGAGTCAAAGACGCGTTGGCGCGGCGAGAATTCCTTGCTCAAAGCGTTGCGGCGGGAGTTGTGCTTGGGACGGGGTTGCCGCTGAGTTTGTCTGCCGATGCGTTGCCGGAGAACGAGGAGACAGAGAAACAAACAGCCGAGCGGTTGACGACTTCCCAGAATGAGCGCCCTGGCCTGCACCTTGACGCCGTTTTGAAGGCATCTTGGTGCTCGACAAAAAAAGCCGACGAGATTCGTCGGCTTCCGTGTGCTTCGAGTTGTCTCGCCGTTTAGATCGGTTTGACATTCTCTGCTCGTGGCCCTTTCGGCCCTTGTCCCTCGGTGTACGACACTCGTTGTCCTTCATGGAGTTGGTCGTAGCTCACCCCGTCGAGGTTCGAAGAGTGGAAGAACATGTCCTTGTCGCTGCCATCTTCGATGAAGCCGAAACCTTTGTCCGTCAGCCGCTTGATTGTGCCTTCTGCCATCTTTAGAGTCCGTTTCCTAAAAAGTGTCTCTGCGGCGTTGCCCGACACAACTGGTTCAGGCTACCCAACCGCAGAGGTCGATTCTAACAGGCGGAGTTGGAAAAACAAGCGGCGTGACGTGGTCGCTCCTTTAGTCAAACCATGTCCTTCAGTGCTTTGAGTGGCTGAATCTTGACCACGTTTCGTGCGGGCTTGGCTTTGAAGACGGTTTCCTCTTTCGTGAATGGGTTGATGCCTTTGCGGGCTTTCGTGGCCGGTTTGCGGATCACTTTCACTTTCAACAGGCCGGGCAAATTGAAGACGCCCGGTCCTCTCTTGCCAAGATTCTTGCCCATCAAAGCGCCAAGCTCGTCGAGAACGCCGCCCACGTCTTTCTTGCTTAGCCCCGTGCCTTCCGCCAACGCCGTGAGGATTTCTGTCTTGGTCATTGGCTTAGCCGGTGCTGCCACCTTTTTCTTTGCCATTGGGATTCCTTTTAATTTGAGGTTCGTCATTCGAAGGCGACAAACTTATTGATCGGGTTGGTCGATGTCAACGAGCTTGATGGAGGCAAGCGAAGCGTTTCAGCGTTGCTGTCATCGGCGGCGGTGTAATCGGAAATGATCTCGCCAACATGCCGGTATCATCGCAACAGCGCCAAAGCAGTGCTTGTGAATCTGTAGCCGTGGGGATTCAGAATTCGTCTTGAATTGGTGGCTGGGCTGGAGAGAATTGGGGAGGTAAAGACAGAACGAAAAGGAGAGGGACAATGCTTCGGCTGGTAATTCTTGGGATGTGTATTCTATGCGGAAAATGTGTGTCACTTGGCGAGGAATCCAATCGCATTCTACTCAGGGATTCGAGGGAATACTGGATTGAAGTGACCGGAAACCAATGCCAACTCGTTAGGCAAGATTTTCAAGTAACGGTAACACAGGACGGGGCATTTAAGTATGAATCAATTAAGCGAATGCCAATGACTCAACGGACATTTGCAATCAAGAAAACTTGGGATGGAGTCGTAGATCATATTCGACTTCGGCAATCGTCCAATCACTTAGCGGCGGTGGTGCGAACGAAAAAAGATGATCGGTTCCAGTTTGAATATGTGATTCTGCGAATTCCACAGAAGTCAGCGAAACAATTTGTTGTATCGGTTGCGCATAGCTCACGTTTCCATTCCACTGACAAGCCGCTCAGACTTCTTTCTTTTGATACAAGTATGGATCGCAACGGATTCTTTATTGTGCTTGGGAACTGGAGTCCGGTTCGGGGCGGGCTTGGCGTAAAAGAGTATCTGGTTTTCACTATCCAAGACCCGGAATTGGAATCGAAGGGCACGATGTCAGAGTTGAAGCTAGTAAAGATCAGGCCGCCTCGCATTCCGTCAAAGAAATAAGTGACTCTTTACATTTGGCCTGTGGTGCTTCATTTGGCCTGCTGATTCTGGATCGCCGGTCGCTGGAGAAACAGTGATTCATCCAATTCGGATGCAAGTATTTCCTTGCTCCGTGACAGGCGACACTTTGCTTCTCGATCAGTCATTCACGGGAGAAAAACCAATGAGCAAAACCGTTGGCGTCGGCCTGATTGGATCGCAATTTATTTCTTCCGTTCACGCTCGCGCATTGCAGCAGTGTCCGCGCGCTTCGACGCTTGCAGTCTGTTCGCCGACTCCGGGGAACTCCGAACAATTTGCCGCCGAGTTTGGCATCCCGCACCACTTCACGGATCATCGTCGAATGCTCGAAATGGACGAGATCGACATGGCGGTGATCGGTGCTCCGAACCATGTTCACTGTGAGCTGGTCTGCGACGCCGCGGCCGTCGGCAAACACGTTGTGCTGGAAAAGCCGATGTGCCTAAACCTTGCGGAAGCGGACCGCATGATCGCCGACTGCCGACAGGCCAACGTCAAGCTGATGTACGCCGAGGAACTCTGTTTTGCGCCCAAGTATGTTCGGCTCAAGCAACTTCTCGATTCCGGTGCGCTCGGAAAACCGACGCTGCTCAAGCAAAGCGAAAAGCACGATGGTCCTCACGCCGAACACTTCTGGGATGTCGAGCGCAGCGGCGGCGGCGTGACGATGGACATGGGCTGTCACGCGATCGAGTTCTTCCGCTGGATGCTGGGACGCCCGAAGATCAAATCCGTCTATGCCCAGATGAGCACGCAGGTGCATGTCGACAAAACGCAGGGCGATGACAACGCCGTGCTGATCCTTGAATTCGAAACCGGCTGCGTCGCGGTGGCTGAAGAGAGCTGGACGAAGCCCGGCGGCATGGACGACCGCGCGGAAGTCCACGGCTCGAAAGGTGTCGCCTACGCCGACCTGCTCCACGGCAACGCGATTGAGACCTACAGCACCGAAGGCTACGACTACGCCGTGGAAAAAGCGGGATCTACCAAAGGCTGGACATTCACGATGTACGGCGAGGAATGGAACTACGGTTTCTGGGACGAGATGCGGCACTTCGTCGACTGCGTGGCCGACGACAAACAACCGGAATTGACCGGCGAAGACGCGCGAGTCGTGCTGGAAGTTCTGTTTGCCGCGTACGAGTCCGCCGGAACAGGCCGCAAGGTGGAACTGCCGTTCCACAGCGACGCCGCCAAGCCGATCGATCTCTGGAAGCGGAGTGAGTCAACATCATGAAGCAGAGTCATCAAGGTGAAACAAAATGACTGACCACAATCAACTCGTGCAGGACTACCGGCGCGACGGCGTCGTGCGAATTCGGAGCTTCCTGCGCTTCGCGAACAGGACGTCACAATTCTCTGGTTGAAAACCACACTGATCAACATGCGCGGCAGGGGGATTCATGGATCCGACAACGTCGTCATCTCAACGGACAAGACTGATATTAACCCTGGTGGTGGCGGGGGAGGCTGTCTATGGCCTGCCGTTCATCGTGGCCCGAGTCTTCCGTCCGACTTTGCTGGATGTGTTTGAGATCACAAACCTGCAACTGGGCAGCGCTTTTTCGGTGTATGGAATCGTGGCGATGCTTGCGTACTTTCCAGGAGGACCGTTGGCCGACCGGTTCTCGCCCCGATGGCTGATGGCGACGGCCCTGGCTCTGACTTCCGTGGGCGGTGTTTATTACGCCGCCGTTCCCAGCATCACCGGACTCACGTTGCTCTTTGGGTTCTGGGGAATCTCGACGATCCTGCTGTTCTGGGCGGCCCTGATCCGAGCGACTCGGGAATGGGGCGGCGACGCTCGTCAGGGTGCAGGCTTCGGCATCCTTGATGGCGGCCGGGGATTGTTCGCGGCATTGCTGGCGTCGGTGACGGTCGCCGTTTTCGACGCCCTGCTCCCCACCGACGTCGCCTCGGCAACACTCGAACAGCGCGGAGAGGCGATCAGACTGGTCATCCTGATTTTCACGGCCATGACTGCCGCAGTGGCCGTATTGGTGTTGTTTTGCGTGCCGGACGGGGACTTCAAGAAATCAACTCGCGCGACGGATCGTAGGTCACTCAGGTCCACAGGACGCCTCTTGAAAAACCCGGCCGTGTGGCTTCAGGGGGTCATCGTGTTGTGCGCCTACACCGGCTACAAAGGAGCGGATGACTTTGGCCTTTATTCACGCGATGCTTTTGGCTTTGACGA
>CAUZVF010000577.1:0-4746 GCA_963582955.1 Planctomycetota bacterium | reverse complement strand
GCGAACTTTTGCCGCATCACCCATCAGGCTCGGTCTTCCGCCTTTGCGTCCACGGGCACGCGCGGCAGCGAGCCCAGCGTTGGTTCGTTCCTGAATCAGTCGCCGCTCGAATTGAGCAAGAACTGAAAAGACTTGGAAAATCAGTTCACCGGACGGCGTAGTCGTGTCGACGGCACCATCACACACGGAGCGAAAGCCGACGTTCCTGTCACGGAGCTGATCGATTAGTGTGACCAGATGTCGAACCGATCGTCCCAAACGATCGAGCCGCCATACGAGCAGGATGTCGCCCTCGCCAAGCTCCTTGAGGCAGGCGTCGAGTCCTGGTCGTTGATGCTTTGCGCCTGACGCTTTGTCGGTGAAGATCAACTCCTTGGCGACGCCATATTTGTGTAGGGCATCGATTTGGAGTGCGAGGTTCTGGCCGTCCGTGCTGACCCGAGCGTATCCGACGAGGCGAGCGCTCTCGGAAGAAGAGATCACGGAGTTGCTCTGCTGTTAGTCTTGATGTGTGTCTACCCAATAGATGCGACAACGCCTACTCGGGTTCGCACCCATCGGCAGTCTGTGTCAAAAACAGGGTGGTTATTCGACGGAAAGCCGACTGGACTCGCTCGGAAACGCTTCTGAACGGGCCAGGAAATCCGGTGGATGTCACTCGTTGTCAGGCACATCCACTATTTGAAACGCGTACAGTTTTGCATATCTTATCGTGAACCGTAACCGGATTGGTCTGTCGATCAAGGCGCTTAGATCCTTTCTTTTTTTCCACGCAGGCCGATGGGCTACGCCATCAGATCGGATCGGATTTGACTCGGCAAGAACGTCGCCGTCGATGCCGATGACTTCCACAGCCAGCATACTACCCTTTGAGGCGGATTGGGCCAAATCGGCGTCAGCATTAACCTCGACATTTTTGCCGCGCAAAACAAATGATTTGGTTGTTACGGTGCCCAATTTGTCACGGGCGTCAAGCGAGATGAAACCGTCCAGCCGCTGCACATAGCGATGGATGCCGCTTGGTGTCCGCTTGCCGTACCAGGGTTCATCGTGTGGAACATCGTCCTCGCAACCGTACATCCAGAGCTGGTCCTTGACCCGCACCATTCCGGGCCCCATGTAGCCGGAATAGGCAAGCTGCTTGCCTAGACGTTTGGCGTTTGGGTTGGGGGGTACATAGGACTGATGAAACCGGCGCTGCACATGAATTCCATCACGGCTTGTGGCCAGTTGTATGGTGCACTCACCGGTGTCGTAGCGCATCAACGTCGGAAAAAACAGGTAAACCCCCGGCGCGTAAGGATAGATGGTTGCTGCCGAAGTGTAGATTCCACTTCCCCATTTGCCGCCAGGATCCTGCTCATCCTCGGCCAGGATTTCGTCCAGCCCCGGCGGTGGCTGCCAATCATCAGCCTGCTTGCGAGACGCCTGGGGAAACTGACGAAAGTCGTCAGACTGGGCGCGGGCGACACGTCGCGAGGGCCGTCCGATCCGCTTCCCGCCTTCGTCTCTCTGCCAGCAGTTACTCCGCACATAAGCCACATACTTTTTGATGTTCGGATCATAGAAAGCCACTTCCTGTGTGTCAGTATCGCCAGGCATAATGATGCCGTCGGGAGTGTCCACGGACTTCCAGTTAATGCCGTCCGACGAAATGGCACCACTGATGGATGGGTAGGGCCCTCTGGAGGCGACACGGTAAAAATCCCCGAAAATCATCTTGTACTTTTCCGCCGGGTTATTGGCGTGTGGATCAATAAATACATGATGGCCGTGTACATAACCGCGATGCCCCAGCGCGATGATGTTGTTGTTTTTGGATCCTGCAAATTCGACTTGTCCCAGCCGCGGCTTCGTCCAGTGAATGCCGTCCCTGGACACGGCGTAACAGAGGCGGCTCATCCAGTGGCCGGGGATCTGTTCCACGTAGGTCCAAACCTCGTACCACATGCGAAAGCCGTCGCCTTCTTGAATGACGTTGACGAATCCTAGTCCCGCAGAAGCCCAAGGATCGGTGGCGTGCAACACTCGCTCTGCCCGCCGAGCTGGATTCAAAGTGAATTCGACCTCGTTGACTGACTGAACCATCTCTTCGTCGATGAATAACTGCTTCGATCCACCAATCTCTCGTGGCTGGGCGGCAGGGGCAATTGAACCTGGCAAGGCACTTAACGCAAAGAAAAACAAGGCTCGGTTGAAACTTCTTGGCAGGTTCATCGTGGTTAAATCCTTCGGAAGAATGTTCCGTCGCGTGCAATGAATCCGGAGTCATTGTGCCAGGTCGGCAACTACTTATCATAGGTTGCAATGACTATCAAATCGCGACAATCCACTTTCAAATTGCGAAACGGATGTCGAAGTTCTCAGCGCGCTCACGGCCGAGAGCCACCTATCAGGGCGCTGCGGAGATACGCGAATTCGCTAGATTTCTGGCCCAGATGTGTCAAAATAGGGTCGTTTTGTAAGAAACCCAGAGTGTTTCCTCTTTGTCGTGGAGGCACTACCAACCGTACCGAGAGAAAAACGCAGGCGGAAGTCGTTCAGCCGGACTGTCGCCGGCCAGCGTGAATACGATTCCCATCAGTGCGGGAGCCGGGTTGTGACGTTGGTTGCAGTTGCCCAGCCCCCAGCGCATCCCGACCGCCAGCAACTCGAAGGAGACGAATTTCTGTTCCGTGAGGTTGTACTTTGCGCGGCCTAGAAGCTTCGGTTCGTAGCCAATCTTCTTGGGGGACACCATTGAGGCTCGGCTCTCGCCCTCGAAGCTGAGCGATACCAGATCGCCCTCAACCTTGACCACGGTGGTCGTGATGCGCGCCTTCTCGATCGCCTCTTTGGGGAAGAAGGTATAATTCAAAGCATGAACATTGTCGAGCAGATGAAAGCGAGCCAGACGTTGCACCAGTTCACGCGGTACCTCGTGCTGAGCGTCTTTCTTTGGTGTAGCGGGAAGAAAGGCGCGGGCCTCGTCTTTGCGGAACCAAGCGTAGTCCAGATTCGAGTCGGGCCAACGCTCGCGCTTCTGGTCACGGGCGACCACACGCAACGCCAGGCCGTCGTCGGGATACAGTTTCTCCTTGCGGCGCCAGTTCTCGGCCGCTTTGGGATCGGGGGACTTGGGCAATAGCCGCTTTTCGCGAGGAAGTTTCGCCCACTTTGCCAACCCCTGCTTCATCATCTCCACCAGTACTTTTGGGTTGGCGCTGGAGCTAGATGCGAGCAACTCTCCGCTGGGAGCCACCGCGTAGTGTCCCTGCGCGCCGCCTCGATTCCCCTTTTTCAATGTGCGTTCCTTGGCGAATTTTCGGAACAGCAATGCGTCTTCATCCTGGCAGAATTCTTTCTGCATGCGGTCGCATGCGTCGGCAGCCACAACGAACTCGGCGGCCAGCTTCTGCACCTCGCGATTGGACCAGACTAACTGTCGGTCTTTGACACCATTGCCTCACGTATTGCAAAGTGGATGCCCGTTCATAGCCCACAACAGGATCGGCTTGTCCTTCGCCTGCGCCTCGATGACCGCGTCCCAGAAGCTCATCCGCCAAGGAATCTTGCGGTAAGAGAGTTCCCAGTTCCTGGGAAGAACGTGATCGCGCCACTTCGTGTAGTTGGCGACCGTCAGCTCCTTTTCCTGGAACTCATCCGCTGCAACAGCAGTCGGGAGAATGATGCCAACAATCAGTGTCAATGTTCTCAGGAAAGTCATCGGGAGTTGTCCTTCAAAAATCGTCGCTAACGCGGGCACGGAAACTCTAAATGTAAGCTGGATCATAGTCGTATGTTGGTCGTTTGTCTCGCTCCTGACAACCTCGGTCCATGACATTCGTGACGATAACCGAAACCGACGAGCGTTTTGAACTCAGCCATTACGCAATGAATCGCACTAGCCCGGATTATTCACGAAACAACGCAAATATGATGCAAAGCTTGTAGTCAAAAGGAGTTGCGACTATCTTACCCAAAACACCGCGCAAAATCGGAGTTGATCGTAACCCGAAGCGTCAGCGAGGAAACATGTTGAATTCCTCGCTTACGCTTCGGGTTACGAATAATTCGCACTAGCGTAAGCTGAATACAAGTCTCGACGACTCGATTACAAATCAGGATTTTAGACTGCCATGACAAGTAACGAGACGCTCAGTAGCGCATTACTAACGGTCGAGGTAAACGAGGATTTCACCGAGGCCGTCCTGCGCCTTCAAGACAACAGCAGATTGTGTTTTTGCCACCGCGTTGATGCGCGTTGGGTAAAAACGGTAGGTCCCGAAGAGCGAGAGCAAGAAGGGGGAGAAGCGGAAGCACTGCTTTCGGCCATCAAAATGTTTAGGCTCAACCGAAAGCATTTGGATATCGAATTTGAAGATGGCAGCCGATGGGGTGAAGCTCTCCAGGACTTCAAACGCCACGACCGTTAGGACCGAAGCACAGGCGAATGAAAATACCGGACCAAGGGCCTTTCAAAAATAGGTCGTTTGCTGCAACATCGCTTGATTTCAATCAGTTTGAACCAGCCATCAACTCACTGATTGTTCCCAGGCATCGGCGAGCAGATCGCGAAGATCTGCGTCATCAACTCCTGACAGGCGAACGATCATCATTGGGTAGTTCTGATAGTGGTCCGTGATAAAAAACGTTTTCGGATCAGCATTCATCCGGCGCTCGCGGTCGTCGTCGTCAATTTTCACGACAACCGACTTGCCGTCCTCCAGCAACCGGGCAAATAGCTTTCGCTTCACAAAGAACGCC
>CAUZVF010000576.1:0-4749 GCA_963582955.1 Planctomycetota bacterium | reverse complement strand
GGCCGGACCGAGCCGACAAGAAAACAAGGGTCCAGCGACTGGCTGATTGGGAACTGGCAACTCGTATTTCCATGTTCCTGTGGTGCAGCACGCCTGACAAAGAACTCCTGGACCTGGCGGCGAAGGAACGGCTGAGCGGCCGCGGTGTCCTGATCGGCCAGGTCAAGCGAATGCTGGCTGATGCACGGTCGCAGCGTTTTTCAAAGCACTTTGTGCGTCAGTGGCTCGGTATGCAGTTGCTGGATTATCTGAACGTCGACCGGAAAGCCTACCCTCAATTCGACCCGTCCTTGAAAGAAGCGATGCAGGAAGAACCCGTCGCCTTCTTTCACGAGATCCTGCAGCACAATCACAGCGTGCTGGATTTCATCCATGCTGACTACACGCTGGCCAACGAGCGACTCGCCAGGCACTACGGATTGAGCGACGTGTACGGAAACCACTTTCGCCGCGTGAAGCTCGAGCCACAGCACCGGCGAGGCGGTTTGCTGACACAGGCGGGTCTGCTGGCCATGAATTCAGACGGCAAGGATTCGCATCCGCTCAAACGCGGCATCTGGATGCTCGAAAGTCTGTTGAACGATCCGCCACCGCCGCCACCGCCGGCGGTTCCCGAGATCGATCTTGCCGACCCTGAGATTGCCAGGCTCACTTTGAAGCAGCGCATTGAGAATCATCGAAATCACGCCGCCTGCATGTCGTGTCACGCAAAAATTGATCCTTGGGGAATCGCGTTCGAGAACTTTGATGCCGTTGGAAAATGGCGCACGCAAATCAAGGGGAAACCAGTCGATGCGTCCAGCCTGCTGTTCAACAGGCAGAAACTAGAAGGCATGGATGGACTGAAGCGGTTTCTGCTAGAGTACCGTCAGGACCAGTTTGCCCGCGCGATGGTCCATAAAATGGCCACGTACGCCCTCGGGAGGCCGTTGACGTTTGGGGATCGCTCAAGCGTGGACCGGATAACGGGCGATCTTCGCAAACAGGGCGATGGACTTGCTACCATGGTTACGTTGATTGTGACCAGCGAGCTGTTTCGGTCGAAGTAAATTCACCCTCCCAAATGTGAGTTGTTTGACTTCACCCTCCCTCTGGGAGGGTCGCGAGGAACGAGCGGGGAGGGCGTTACGGTTCAAAGTCCAAAACATGCCATTGTTGAACTCGTTCTGGCAAACGCCCTCCCCGGGCTGCGCCCGACCCTCCCAGAGGGAGGGTGAAACCAACGATGCACAGGAAGATAACCGTCATGAATACAAATCTCGCATCCCTCGACCGTCGACGTTTCCTTCGTGGTTCCGGAGTCGCCCTGGCCCTGCCTTGGTTCGAATTCTTTGCCCGGTCGTCCGGCGCCGCCGAACAGCCCGCCAGACGGAAACGCCTCGCCTGCTTCTACATGCCTGACGGAGTGCCGATGCCGCTTGCGGAGGATCCGGCTCATAATGACTGGTCCTGGTTTCCTCATGGTGATGGGAAGAACTTCACGTTTACGAAATGCCTCGAGCCGCTGGAGCCGCTACGCAATGAGTTGACGGTTTTGTCCGGCTTATCCCATCCCTCGGTACGGAGCATTCACGGCCATTCGAATGCCGATCAGTTTCTCACCGGGGCTCCGACCGGGCAAACAGGAGATTACAAAAACTCCATCTCGCTCGATCAGGAGTTTGCTGCTCACGTTGGAGATCAAACGCGCTTTGCATCGCTCGTCATGTCGACCGATGGAGGCACCGGAACTCCGCGTGGTGCGCACACCGCGTCGTTCAATCGAAGTGGTCGAGCCATCCCGGCCGAGCACAGGCCCAAGCGAATCTTCGACATGCTGTTCGTGAAGAGCGATGACGATGCGGCACGTCGCCTGGCGCTGAGTCAAAGCGCGCTGGACGATCTCCTGGCCGATGCACGTTCATTGCGGAAGACGCTGTCCACCCACGATCAGAAGACGCTGGACGAGTATCTCCAGTCGGTTCGAGACACCGAGATCAAAGTTGAAAAGGCTAAGCGGTGGATCAACATTCCGCTTCCCACGGTCGATGTCGATCACCTGAAACTCGACATCACACCCGAAGATCCACGGGTTTATCTTCAGACGATGTTCGAACTGATCTACCTCGCGTTTAAAACCGATTCCACTCGAGTCGCGGCGTACCAGATCGGCAGAGAGAACGGTGTCGGTGTCAGCGACTATCTTGCACGGGCAGTCGGCTCCGGTACGGCACACGGACTCTCACACAAGACAACGGAACCTGGCGGCTGGAAGAACTTCGGCACCTACTGTCGTTTCCTCAGCGAAGAATTCGGACGCTTCGCCGGAAAACTGAAGGCGACTGCCGAAGCTGGTGGAAACGGTAACATGCTGGACAACACACTTCTCCTGTTCGGTTCCGCGTCGAGCGCCTTCCACCTTTCCCGCAACTACCCGCTGATTCTGACCGGCGGCAAGAACATGGGGTTCAAGCACGGGCAGTACCTCAACTACGCGGGCGACAATCCAGCGGGAGGCCCCTGGAACGGCGGCAGAGAACCCTGGCAGAAAGAGGTCACTCACGAGGACATCCCCCTGTCAAATCTCTTTGTCACCATGCTTCAGCGTCTCGGCGTCGAGACTCACAAATTCGCCGACAGCACCGGGATGCTCGATGAGGTGTGATGCGAAGGTCCTGCATTCTCGCGTTTCGAGCGTCTGCTCACGTTGTACCGCGAGTCAAAGCAATGCCGCCGGTAACCGTGTCCGATGCACCGAAACCCGATCCTTATCGTGCGGAGGTCCGACACTGCGGGAGACCGAAGAGGCGATCCGCGCGAACGACCAGGCGCTTGCATCAGCCGCGATTCTGCGTTACGGCGATGGTTCAAAAAGGGGTCAGGTACCGTTGTGCAAAGCACCCTACGGGCCGTTCCGGCAACGGTACCTGACCCCTTTTTGAACCACGACTTGATGCTCCGCTTTGCGGTCTGCGAAGACGGCCGGCTGCACAGCGAGAAATACTATCGCACCGTGACCGAAGAGTTCGCGACGACTCGCCCCGCATTCCGATGGCGCCATCTGGTCGCCCTGGCTCGCGTCATGGCCAGCATGTACAGATACGACCGAAAGGACAGGCTCGGGCATCGGGCGCCGGGATACGAGCAGGCCTGCAAGTTGCTGGGAGTCGGATGCCGCGCCGTCGTTTTCGTCGGCCAAGGCGCATAGCGAAGCTCCGCTCCGCTTCGCGCAAGTGCCTGCGGCCAACAACACGGCAAATTCGATTGCACCTGCAAATCGTGTCAAGCATTTACTCACAGCGAAGCGCGTCCATCGGATCGGTCGACGTTGCTCGGCGGGCGGCAAGTAAGCAGGCTGCCAAGGCCGCGGCCCCGAGTAAGCCGGCGACGCTTGCGAAAACCGTCACATCAGTTGGCCGAGAACAAGGTGATGATCGTCGCCATCGGGGATCTCATCAATTGACAAGAATTGTCCGGCCGCCGGTTTCAGTTGCAGCACTTCGAAAAACTCCATCGTGACTTGCAGTCCCTGCAGTCGTTCGAAAGATTGCTCTTTGACGAGTTCGAAGAAGTCCCAGCGAAAGGCAGCCATCGATTGGAATGACCGCGACTGCTCTTTCCAGTCGAGGAATTCCGGCCACGACGCACCGTCTCCGTAAAATTCCTGTTCGGGATGCAAGGCACGAATGATGACCAGTTGATCGGGATCGTGATAAGGCAACGGCCGCAATAGCACGGCATTGACGACACTAAAGATTGCCGTCGATCCGCCGATGCCGATTCCCAGGCACAACACGGCGGTGATGGTAAACGCGGGGCTGCGTCGCAGCAGCCGCATTCCGTACCGAAGATCCTGCCACACGCCTCGCATCAAACGTCCCTCGCCGCCGCGGCAACTTGCTCGATGCGGCCGTCGAGCATGTGGATCGTCCGCGTCGCGAATTCCATGTATCGCGGATCATGCGTGACCATGCAAATTGTCGATCCCTCACGATGCAACTGTTGCAACAATTCCATCACCGCCTTTCCACTGGCGGAATCGAGATTCCCGGTCGGCTCGTCGGCCAACAGAATTGCTGGATTGCCCGCAATCGCCCGGGCGACGGCGACTCGCTGCTGCTGGCCGCCCGAAAGCTGTGCCGGATAGTGCGACATACGATGCGTCATGCCGACGCGGTCGAGTGCTGAACCGACAAGCTCGCGCCGTTTCCGTTTCGACATCGACCGGTACGTCAACGGCAGCTCAACGTTCTCCGCGACGTTCATGTCGCCAATCAGATTGAAGTTCTGAAAGATGAATCCGATTTCCTGATTCCGCAATCGCGCCCGTTGACGAATGGAAAGATTTATGGCCGCGCTGCCATTCAGCCAGAATTCGCCGTCCGTCGGCGCGTCGAGCAGACCGAGAATTGCGAGCAGCGTTGATTTCCCACAACCCGACGGCCCGGCAATCGACAGAAATTCGCCCCGGTGAATCTCGAGATCGAGACTCGAAAGCGCGTGGATTTCGAGGTCTTCGGTCAGGAAGACTCTGCTGACTCCGCGCAGGCGAATTAGCGGTTGCGGTTTTCCATTCATCTTCGCTTCTCTCGTCCCTCACCCGTCACGGCTCACCCCTCGTTCCTCGCCCCACCCCTCGTTCCCAAGCTCCGCTTGGGAACGTACCTCAGCGAAGCTCTGCTTCGCACGATCGCTCTCGAATCCCAATGCAAATGACCCGTCGTGCCAAGCAGAGCTTGGCTCCCGCGCGTTCCCAAGCAGAGCTTGGGA
>CAUZVF010000575.1:0-4753 GCA_963582955.1 Planctomycetota bacterium | reverse complement strand
GACAGTACGACGCACGGTACAACCGACGAACAACCGACGGGCGAAGTCGTCCGGTTAGCAACACCAGCGGAAGCCGACTTGTCGCACGAGACCCGTAACGGCACCCTCGTCCAAGACGTACTCGATGAATGCACTCTGAGACTTCAATCACGTGAACTTCTGGCTGAAATCATCGATTGCGAATTGCTGTTCGATCGAGAATCGATCGTGCTTTATTTCCTCGGCGAGCAATCGGAAGAAATGGGGAAGTTGGCTGTCGAACTGAGCGTCGACCGCGATGTGAAAGTCATCTTCCAACCGGCCGTCGACCAACCACCATCCGGCGGCTGTGGAAAACCCGGTTGTGGCGGCGGAGGATGTTCGGCTGAATGAGCGGATACTGAACGTGCGGTGGCCCCCTGGGTCGGATATAAAAGTGTCGTGAACTGACTGTGCTACGTTTCCGCGACAGTTGGTACGTTGTAGAATTAGAAAAGCCACACGAATCGTGATTTAGCCATGAGGTCAGAGCCATGCCATATGCGAACTACTCGTCGGAAGAGGTTGAATCGCGGGGCGAAGAAATCTATGAACAGCAGATTCGCCAAAACGTTGAGGCGGGGAACAAAGGCAAGTTTGTCGTTATCGATATTGAAACGGATGAATATGAAGTTGACGAAGATGATTTGCAGGCCACGAAACGCGCATTGGCAAAGCGATCCGATGCGATTCTTTATGGACTGCGGATCGGATATCCCACGGCTTACACCTTGGGCGGACACATCGCGATGGAACAGGGATGATCAGCGGCAGAATACTTAATCGTGAAGCGATCGTCGAAATCGAAGTATCTGGTCCCGGTCAACCGGCTCGGCAAATCAAGGGCGTCATCGACACGGGTTACAACGGATATCTCACGCTGCCAGGCCATTTGGTGACCGCGCTGCAACTCTCGTTTGCAGGTCATCGACGTGGTACGCTCGCTGACGGCAGCGTGACTCGGATGGATGTTTACATTGCAGGCGTCATCTGGCACGGACGGCAGAAAGATATACTGATCTCGCAAGCAGCGGGAACACCGCTGATTGGTATGTCACTGCTTGAGGGTAGTCGTTTGACAGTCGATGTGGCTGAAGGGGGCAACGTGAGCATCGAAGAGCTGCGTTAATCGCTGCGAGTTTGAAGAGATTTAGCTCTTCTTCTTTTTCTTCTTCGGCTCAGACTCTTCCGGCGGGTCGATTTGATAGGTCTCGTTGCCGAGATTCACGATGACCGGTTCGCTGAAGGCCAAGTACTTGGCCAGCGTCCCGCCGTGTTTGGCGGCGAGGTCAAAGTACTCCTTGCTGAACTGCTTGATGCGGATGGCTTTCTTTTCTTGCTGTTCGGTGACCGTCGAATCCTGCCAGCGGTTCTTCTTCATGAAGAATGTCTTCTGGCCGATGTTGCGGACGTTCTCTTTGCGGCGTCGGGCGTCACTGATGCCGCGGCCGCCACGACCGAAATTGCTGTAACCAGCTTTCGGTGCGGGCTTCGCCGTTATCGTTAGTGTCTTGTCATTCTTGGAATCGTCGCTTTCGAATCCACTTCGTGGAGCGTTAGAGGACCGTTGCAAACGTCCCTTAAAGGCACGCTGTCGGAACGCGTCGGCACCAGCGAGTTTACTCAGTTCCCGTCGTGCAACTTCACCGGCCCGGCGGACGTTGACTCCGCGCTGGGCCAGACTGACGGATTCGTCGGCGAGGAACGATGTGTAAGGCGTGATGATTCCGTGTCGAATCGACAGACGCACCATCTCGTCAATCAACTCTTTGTTCTGACCGTTCAAATCGAGTTCATCAATGATTTCACCGATGCGTCGGGCGGCCCAGATTTTTTCGACAAATCCGTTGGTTTCGTCCAGAGATTTCTTCACCAGGACGGAGCCGAAGTCGAACGATTTGACTTGGTCGGCGACGGTGCCCGTGATCTTGATTTTGACGGGTCCGGAATGTTTGTAGCGGCCGACCCATACCAGTTGTTCTCCATGAAACAAATCGGTCAATTGCCGGGGATACGTGCGGTTGATTGGTCTGACATGCCGCTGGTTGTCGGCCAGATCGAATTCGAATTGGATGTCGAGATCGGTCAACAGCGGCGACGCGATTTTGTTGTAAAGCGACGACACGTGCGCCTCGATGTCTTCACTGGGACGGACGTAGACCGATTGCCCACGGTGATCGCGAGACAGCCGATCCAACAGGCGGCTGTTGACGTCGAAACCAACGCCGAAATTGAACATCCGCGCGCGGGCCTGATTGGCTTGTTTCGCGTTGGCCGCGATCCGCAATTCATTCCGCTCGCCTACAGTTGGCAGGCCATCGGTGAGAAACAGGACGTAGTTTGGTTTTTTGGAATTCGTCAGCATGTTCAATGCGGTTTGCAACGCGCCGTCGATGTTCGTGCTGCCGCCGGCGTAGATTCCGTCGACGAATCCCAATGCTTCTTGAATGGTCTTGCGATCGCCACGCTGCAGTTCCGGCTTGAAGCTCTCGACGACCGAATCGTAGACAACGATGTTAAATGTGTCTGTTTCCGTCAGTTGGTTCAGAAAATACTTCAAAGCCTCGCGAGCTTGCTCGATCTTCTTGCCGTTCATGCTTCCGGACCGGTCCAATACAAAAATCGACGTCTTCGACGTGCGTTTGGTGGGATCACGTTTGACTTCCGGACTGGCCAGCAACGCGAAATATCCGTCTTCTTTGTCGTTCGGTCGGTAGCTGATCAGATTCATGCCGACCAGCCCATTTTGTGTTCCGTACATCAGACGAAAATCGTCAGGGCTGGCGACGTTGTGCAATTGCAGTTTGCAGATCGCTCGCAAGTCGTTGGGCCGTTCGATTTTGGTCGTATGCGTCGGACTGTAGACGGTCTTGATCTGATCGTTGGCCTCGATCCGCACGGTGACGTTCAGTTTTTCAATCGGGTGCCGGGCGTGCTTGCACGTGCCGATCGGCAACAGAAAATCGATTAGCCCGTTTTCTTTCTTGAGGAGCTGCGAGTAACGAATCTCGACCTTTCGTTCGGCGCCGGGAGGTACGGGAAAGACGCTGGTTTGGAAAAGTCCTTGTCCCATGTATTCCAACAGAGCCGGATCGCGTTGCCGCCGGACAATTCCCTCGTAGATACGGCGAGCGTCGTCTTTCTTCAGGATTCGGCCGGTCAGTTCCTTGCCGTCGACCAGCAACGTCAACGCACTGATGGCGGCGTCTGCGGGCATTGGGAAAATCAGTTGAGCTTGCAGAGTCCCACTGCCCGTGTTCTGAAACACCTGTGAGAGTTGCACTTTCGCAATCTGGTCGCGGATCGTTGTCTGAACATCGACGGTCTTGATCTTGTATCGGCGCGGCGGACGGGGTCGCGGACGCGGTGGAATGGGCCGATTGGAAGGACGGACGATTGTCGTTTCCGTATTGTTGATGATGACGATTTGCGCTTGAACCGAGTTGGTAAAGAGGAGCGTCGTCATTGCAATCAGACCCAAACTCAGGCGTTTCATCGAATCATCTCCCGATTTCTGACGAAATTTGTACAATTTGTGGAAAGAGCAACCGTGAAGGTGCGTCCAAGTGGAATGCAGAGTTATTCGGTTTGACGCAGACGCTGCAAGGACTGTTCCCGTCTTTCTACCGATTTGTGTCGAATCGTCAAGACGTGATTCCGGCATGCTGCGTAAGTTGCAGAGTCGCATTTTCGTGGTGAAGGCGCGAAGAATGTCCGTTTCTCGGTTGATTGCCGTTATCGTGGCCGCCGCGATTGCCAGCAGTGCGGCCTACCGCGAGACGTTGGCTGACGATGCCGATGTGATTCGGGCAATCGGTAATTTGAAGGACGGCGACTCACTGGTCCGAATCCGTGCCGCAACGAAGCTGGGTGAATCAGCATCGGCGACCATCGACTTTGTGAAACCGCTGAAACGTGCTCTGCATGACAAACACCGAATCGTGCGGTATTGTGCCGCCCAATCGCTGGCCAAAGTGTCCTACTGGACGGGATCTCGACTCGAGATCATCGACGTGCTCAGCAAGGCAGCGTTTGAGGAACGAGATTCCCTCGTCGGGCGAAAAATATGGCACGAGCTACGCCGCATTGGAGGCAAGGGCGGCCTGTCATTTCGATCAATGTTGCCGTTGCGACTTAGGATCGTGGACGTACGAGATCCGAGCTTCCTGCTCGAAACGAGTCGAGCGCCCATCGAAAAGCCAGTCACCGATGACGACATCCGCGCGATCGCCAAACGCCTCGACACGATCGAACGGTTGGGTCTTCGGTCGTCAACACCGGAAGTGATTCTTGGCAGATTGGGAAAATCGGTCAACGACAAATATCCGAAAGTACGGATGGCCGCGGCGACACGTCTACGACAATTTGATGCCGAGGCCGAGCATCAGATTTGGCGAAGACGTGTCCAACAGATATTGTACGATGCAGGCTTTACGGAAGAGAACGCCGACGTGCGTCGTCACATTCTCAATGAGCTGAATGAACTCTC
Source organism: Planctomycetota bacterium (assembly GCA_963582955.1). Lineage (GTDB taxonomy): Bacteria > Planctomycetota > Planctomycetia > Planctomycetales > Planctomycetaceae > CAUZVF01. The sequence continues at coordinate 246 of CAUZVF010000575.1, read as the reverse complement.
CCCGGCGTTGGCGATCCGAATACAGCGTCATTTTACGATGGCGAGGATCAGACGGTCTTGGGCCGCTAATATTTCCAATGATGTATTGTTGGCGACCATTAAGAATCATTTACCGGTGTCGCGCATTCCGCTGATTCGTGAATCCGCGTTTTGGGAACTCGCGCATCGATATTCACCACACAAGTTTGCCAAAGTCATCATTCCTTTAGCGGTTGATTCCCCGCCAGTGATCCGGGACTTTGTATT
>CAUZVF010000574.1:0-4769 GCA_963582955.1 Planctomycetota bacterium | reverse complement strand
TCAGCGGTTGCCGGCTGGACAACTCATACGACGGCGATGGTCGGGCTGCGAACTCCGCTGGTGATTCACCCGCTGCAAGCACTCGTCACCGAACCGCTGAAACCTTGGCTTAACAATATCGTTGTGTCGGCCAGTCTGCACCTTTACGTCAGCCAATCGTCACGCGGCGAACTCGTGGCGGGCGCGTCATTGGATCCCTACGAATTGATTTCAATGCGATCGACACTGGATTTCGCCGAGGGGCTGGGCGGCCACATGCTCGATTTGTTCCCGTGTCTGGGAGACATCAAAGTGCTGCGTCAATGGGCGGGCTTGTGCGATATGACTCCGGACTTTTCACCCATCATGGGCACCACGCCGGTCAAAGGATTTTACATCGACTCCGGATGGGGCACGTGGGGTTTCAAAGCAACTCCGATCAGCGGCAAAACAATGGCTCACACGGTGGCAGAAGATCGTGACCATGAACTGATTGAATCCTTCAATTTGTCGCGCTTTAAGAGATTCGAATTGGTAGGCGAGAAAGGTGCGGCTTCCGTTGGACACTAATGAGGCAAGATAACTTTGAAAGAAACAAACAAATGAAGATCATTGACTGTCCCATCAACGGCCCGCGTCCGCTGCAAGAATTCCACTACGGTGGTGAAGTGCGGGACATGCCCGATACGGCGACATCCACCGACGAGGGTTGGGCGGATTATATTTTCAATCGAAACGGCGAACCCGGCATCAAACGCGAATGGTGGTATCACATCGCAAGCGGAACGTGGTTCATTGCCGAGCGTGATAATTGCACGGACAAGTTTCTCCGCACCTATCTCTACACGGCGGAGAGACGAGATGAGTAAACGACTGCCGCCGCGCGACGGTGAATGGATCGACCGCGACCAGCCGGTCCAATTTCAATTCGAAGGAAAGTCGTACGAAGGATTTTCCGGCGACATGCTGTCGAGCGCGTTGTGGGCCAACGGCGTACGGTTACTCGGCCGCAGTTTCAAATACCATCGGCCGCGTGGCATCTATAGCTTGGCCAATCACGACGTAAATCTGATGGTCGAGGACGGATCCCGAACTAATATGCGGGGCGACATGCTGCCGATCGAACCGGGGCTGAATGTCCGCTCGGTCAACACGTCGGGTGGTTTGGAAAGCGACCGGCTGCGGATTATGGAATGGTTCAGCAAGTTCTTGCCTGTAGGATTTTATTACAAGGCATTCCACACGCCACGCCGGTTGTTTCCGTTCTACGAAAACCAGATGCGGAAGGTCGCCGGTCTGGGCAAGATCAACGCGGCCAATGAATTAACCGTGTCACCCAAGGATTACGCGTTTTGCGACGTATTGGTTGTTGGAGCTGGTCTCTCTGGATTAGCAGCCGCGATTTCCGCGGCCGAACAAGGTCTGCAAGTGTTGTTGGTAGACGAGCAACCTCGCCCAGGCGGCAGCCTCGCATGGGGTTGTGCGAGCGAACCGGAATCCGGACAACTGCTGGAAGGATTACTGGAACAGGTTGATGGATTGGACAACGTACAACTACGGTGTGGCACGCAGGCGGCCGGTTGTTATGGCGATCACTGGGTTGCGCTTGTCGATGACCAGCGGCTGACGAAGCTGCGGGCTCGATCGATCGTGATCGCCGCCGGATGCTTCGAGCAACCGGCCGTGTTTGGGAACAACGATCTTCCCGGCGTCATGTTGGGCTCAGCGGCTCAGCGATTGATCCAGCTTTATGCGGTGAAACCCTGTGATCGTGCCGTTGTCCTGGCAGCCAACAGCGACGCGTATCACGCTGCTTTGGACCTGCACGAAGCCGGAGTTGATGTGGCCGCAATCGTTGATTTGCGACCGGAAGGGGAATCGGCGGAAATCGTTCAACGTATTGCGGACGCGGGTATCCCCATTCACAACGGACACACAATTTACGAAGCCGTACCCGGCAGCGGAAAAAAGAGTGTCCGGCAAGCCGTGATTTGCCGCGTTGATGACCAGGGAATTTCAGAGACAGGATCAAAGAACCACATCGACTGTGACGGCATCGTGATGAGTGTTGGATGGGCTCCCAACGTTGGATTGGCGTATCAAGCCGGCGTTCGATTTCGTTACGACAATAATGTCGAGCAGTTTTTGCCCGCCAAACTCCCGGCCGGAGTCTTTGTCACCGGACGCGCGAATGGTGTATTCGACTTGGAAGCTCGGATCGACGACGGATACCGCGTGGGACTTGCCGCGGCGGCCCATCTCGGAAAGTATGACGACGAAATCCCGGAACCCATCGTTCATGACGGTCCGCCACCCAGTCATTCCTTCCCAATTCTTACGCGTTCGAAGAAGAAGAATTTCGTCGACTTGGACGAGGATCTGCATTTGGCCGACTTTGCCAACGCTCACCAAGAAGGATACGACAACATTGAATTGATGAAGCGTTTCACGACCGTCGGTATGGGGCCCAGTCAAGGCAAGCTCTCGAATATGAATGCCGTGCGCATTCTGGCGAAATTAAATGGTGCGTCGATCGACGATACGGGAACAACGACGTCGCGGCCGTTTTACCAGCCAGTTCCGTTGCAACATTTGGCGGGACGGCGTTTTCATCCGCGGCGGCGCACGCCGATCAACAACTGGCACGTGCAAGCCGATGCCGAGATGGTGTATGCCGGCGCGTGGCTGCGTCCGGAATTCTACCGGGTCGATGGCAAGAGCCGTGACGAGTGTCTCTTCGCCGAGGCCGCCAGCGTGCGAGCCAACGTCGGAATGATCGACGTCGGTACGCTCGGCAAGATACAAGTCAACGGACCCGATGCCGTCCGGTTTCTCGAACACATTTATACCGGCCGGTTTAAGAAACAAGCCGTCGGCCGAGTTCGTTATGGTTTGGCCTGCGATGAGACTGGTGTCATCATCGAAGACGGTGTTGTCGCACGGATTGCGGATGATCGGTTCTATGTCACGGCCACCAGCAGTGGTGTGGCTGCTTTTTATCGCGACCTGCAACGATGGGCGATGATCTTTGCGATGGACGTAACACTCGTCAATGTCACCGGCCAGTTGGCGGCAATGAATATCGCCGGTCCAAAGTCACGCGACGTTCTCCGGGAATTGACGAGCGTTGAACTTGAGCCAGAAGCATTTCCTTATCTGGGAGTCCGAGAAGGCACGGTGGCCGATGTGCCTGCAGTGTTAATGCGAGTCGGTTTTGTCGGCGAGTTGGGTTATGAAATCCATGTGCCGGCGTCGCAGGGACTGCACGTTTGGAATGCCGTCATGCAGGCCGGTGAAAGCGTGGGGATTCAACCTTTCGGTGTCGAGGCTCAACGACTGCTGCGGCTCGAGAAAGGGCATCTGATCGTCAGCCAAGACACCGACGCGCTGACGAATCCGTACGAGGCCGACGTTGCCTGGGCGATTGGAAAGAACAAACCGTTCTTCGTCGGCGCTCGAAGTCTACAAATCGCTTGGCAGAAAGAGTTGACTCGTCAATTGGTCGGTCTGAAATTCGATGCAAAAAACCGAGGGCCACTGCCCGAAGAATGTCATCTGATCATTGCCGAAGGTCAGATGGTCGGGCGGATCACGAGTATCGCCAAGCGATCGACCCTGGGACATCCCATCGCTATGGCATTCGTCCGGCCTGACCTCGCGGAACCGGGGACACGAATCCACGTTCGAGTCGACGATGGGAACATGGTTCCGGCGCATGTGACAACGATGCCGTTTTACGATCCCGATAACACACGTCAAGAATAACTTAAGGACAAACCCCACGGCCCCGCGTCGGTGGGGAATCGAATCGTCGCGCCGTGCAAGGCGTTTGACTTGGTAAGATCATCAACGCATGTCAAACACACAGACCCGACAAAGTCCAATTCATCATTGGCTCGAAAAACGTGAGCCTGAATGGGGACTCGTCTGCAATTGCCCGACGGCGATTCGGTATCAGACCGACGTGGCCGAACGGGCGGCGATGAATTCGTTGGGACTCTGCGATGTCAGCGGGCTGACGAAATTTGGAGTTAAAGGGCCGGAATCGGACGACTGGCTTGCCGGCCAAGGCATTGATGTTCCGTCAGGCATCTATGCGTCTCGGTCGCTCAAAGGAGCTGGATTGATCGTCCGTTTTGCGACGGACGAATTCTTTCTCGAAAGTGGAATCGATGGAGGTTTCGTTGCAGAACTGTCATCCCAGCTCGATTTGCAGCCGGCCCACGTTTTTCGAGTCGAGCATCAGGAAGCAACGTTTCTGCTGACCGGATCGTGTGCAACGGACGTGTTGGCACAGACTTGTGGCATCAACTTTGGTGAGATGGCACAACGCCAAGTAATCTTCACGCGTGTCGCTGGCGTCAGTTGTGCCGTGTTTCCAGATTCGACCCAAGAGATCGCGACCTTTCGTTTCTGGGTCGATTTCAGTTACGCCGAATACTTGTGGGAAACACTGGTCGAAATCATTGAGAGCTTGGATGGCAAGATCATTGGGGCCGGATGCCTTTTTCCCGAGTTGTTGGCATGAGCGTGTCTTATGTGTCACAACTCTGCATTGCTCTCGGACTGCGTGCAGGCGCGATTTTATCACTGACAGCGCCGGTACGATTCAGGCACTGGTTTACGCGGCGAAGTAATTTGAATGCCAAGTACTCATCGAGGCTCCTTGTGCCGAAGTCAAGATCATCAAAGTTTTGGATCCGTGGCCTCACGGTCGCAGTAGAAGGACTGGGTATACTTAACGTGGCTAAGAATGTCATATTTGGGTCGTTTAACGGCAAGCCGCAGGC
>CAUZVF010000573.1:0-4778 GCA_963582955.1 Planctomycetota bacterium | reverse complement strand
GCATAGTCGGCCACCAACCATTGGATCTCGCGTCGGACAGTGGTGCGACTAAAGGGGAGATGTCCGGGGCGGACCAGGTGGCAGACGATTTCGCCGGAGGACCAGGGCCAGACCATGCCGAGCGCCAGACCGTCTTTGAAGACCAGCGGCCAACGGGGAGCTCCGGAGAGGACGAAGTCGCAATTGGCGCCGACGTGACCGTCTTGAATCAGCGGCTGCATCACACTCAGAAACGAGACGTGCTCTGGTCCGCTGGGATCGTCGTCCTGAATTCCAAAGAGCTGCTTGACGCCGACTTTCAGCGACCGTCCCTGGCGGACGCACTCCTTCAATTCGTCGAGGTCTCCACCGAGGCCGTTCCCCTCGGCGTCGTTCTCATAGACGACGCGCCAGCGGTCGCAGACGAACCAGCGATAGACTCCGTAAGCGTACGCCTGACTCTCGTCGAAGATCTGGTTATCCAGCATCCACTTCACTTGCGAAAACGATCCCGACACGTCGTACCGGAAGAAGCTGAAATACGGCTGCTCCGCAAGCGATCCGCGATGGGCGTAGGAGTGGTGATGTGTCATTAGGCCCGCAAACGCATCGCCCGGCCCTGCATATGTCTGCTGGAAGTACAACGTCTCTTCATATCCTTGGGCAATCAGAAACAGCCGCAGATCGGCGCCCTTTCTCACGGCGTCGGCCGTCGTTGCGAAAGAGCCTTGGGTCACTTCCAGTTCCGCATTCTGCTCAAGTGCCAGCGTCCAGTCGTTTGCCATCATTTCGTCCTTCGCATGCCTGCAAGTTCTTGCGATCGGTCCATGGCTTGTCGGGTGGAATGGGTTTGAGTGTTTCGCTGTGATACGCGGCGATCAGTCCAAAGTACACATCGTCGTACGGGATGATCTATCTCCAATACCCCACCAACGTTGATCCGATAGACACCGTATTCCATCGCCTTAAGACGGACCTCGGCATTGTGGCCAGCTAATGCGTCCGAAATGACAGCTTTTGTGTCCGACACCACAACTCTGGCATTTACACATCGAGTTCCTTAACGTCCAGCGCGTGCTTTTCGATGAATTCGCGGCGAGGTTCGACATGGTCGCCCATTAAGACTCGGAATATCTCGTCCGCTGCCGCCGCATCTTCCATCGTGACCTTTAACAACACGCGTTGATTGATGTCCATGCTCGTTTCCCACAATTCTTCGGGATCCATTTCGCCCAGGCCCTTGAAGCGGGTAATCTTCAGGCCTTTTTCACCCATCTTTCGCAGTGAAGGCAGCAAATCACGAAGGCTGCTCAGTTTGATGTCGCCGTCTTCGTTCACGACTGTTAGTGGAAAGTAGGGTTCGCCGTTGCGATGATCGGCCGGCAGCATGTCGGTGATTTGGAACCCATAGTCTTTCAGCTTTTCAAGTGTTTCGTTGATCGTTCTCACTTCGTGTAAATCGACGACCTGCAGTTTAGGCGCCGCTTCACCGTTTCCGTTCGTGCCGTTTCCATTCGCGGCGAGTTCCTCGCCGATGTCTTCATCCGCGACAACGAATTCCTCGCCGCGTTTGGATTCCTCAGCGGCCAGGAACTCATCCAGTTCGGCCTTGCTGCCAAACCAATGTTGTTCGCTACCCACAAATACACGGTATCGGGGCATTAGTCCGTTCTCTGAGAGATGATTGGTGGCGACATGTCGCAAGTCGATGCCGCGGCGTTCCAACGTTTCAAAGGCTTCATCGATGCTGCGCATCAAGTCGACGACGTTCAGCAAGTGCTCGTCAGAGAAAACCGTGCCATCGGCGAGGCGTAACTGACTGCCATCGAGGCCCAATTCAACCAACTCGCCCATCATGGCTTCATGCGTGTCGACATACCGCGTTTTCTTTTTCTGAATCACGCGATACAGCGGCGGCTGAGCAATGAAAATGCACCCCTCTCGCATCAATTCGCGCATGTGTCGAAAGATGAACGTCAACAACAACGTACGAATGTGGCTGCCATCGACGTCGGCGTCGGTCATCAGAATAATTTTTCCGTAACGGCGCTTATTGATATCTTCCAATTCGGCACCGGGTGGAATGCCGATGGCTTTGAAGATGGCCGAGATTTCGTTGTTGTTGAGGACTTTGACAAGCTGCGCTTTCTCGACATTCAGGATTTTGCCACGCAGCGGCAGGATTGCCTGAGTCTCGGAATCGCGGCCCGTATCAGCCGAGCCGCCCGCCGAATCGCCTTCGACAAGATACAACTCGGTCATTGCCAAATCGCGGCTGCGGCAGTCGCGTAGCTTTTCCGGCAGCCCGCCAGTTGTGAGTGCTCCCTTACGGCGCACCATCTCACGCGCCTTTTTAGCCGCTTCACGTGCTTCGGCCGCTCGCAATCCTTTCTGTGCGATCGCCTTTGCAAGCGTCGGGTTTTCTTCAAAGAATTTCGTCAATGATTCATGGACTACCGACGTAACTGCTCCTTCGACTTCCGAATTCGTCAACTTGATCTTCGTCTGTGATTCGAATTGCGGTTCCGGAATTCGAATAGAGATCACCCCAGCGAGACCTTCTCGAAAGTCATCCCCCGCCGGGACGGCGTCCTTAAACAGGTTTGCTTTTTTGCTGTATGAATTGATCGCTCGCGTCAAACCGCTCTTGAAGCCGCTCAGGTGCGTACCGCCTTGGTTGTTGTAGATGTTGTTGGCGTAACAACGAAGATTTTCCGTAAAACCATCGTTGTATTGCAATGCGATGTCGACCTCGACGTTCTCTTGCTTTCCTTGAATCTGTATCACATTCGGAAACAGTGCAGTTTCTGTACGATTCAGATGTTTGACGAATTCTATGAGGCCGTCTTCATAATGGAATTCATCTGATTGTCCCGTGCGCTCATCGGCAATTCGTATGCGAATTCCGGCATTGAGGAACGATGCATCTTGCATACGTCGATGTAACGTATCATAATTGAACGAAATATCTGGAAATATTTCGTGATCAGGTTTGAATGTAATTTTAGTCCCCGTCTGGTCAGTCTTGCCAAGTTGCTTGAGATCGTTAACCATCAATCCTCGGGCAAAGTCCATTGTCCATACGTGGTCTTCACGACGCACTTCGACTTCAAGCCACTCACTTAGCGCATTGACTGCTGTAATCCCAACGCCATGCAGACCTCCAGTTCCCGTGGCGTATCCGCCCTCACGGTCAAATTTGCCGCCGGCATGAATTTCCGTAAACACAAGATTCAAGGCTGACCGGTTTCCCAACTCCTCTTTACGGCCAACTGGGATGCCTCGGCCATCGTCAAAACATGTTAGGCTTCCATCAGCGTGAATCTTCACGGAGATTGTCGTTGCAAAACCGTTGACCGCTTCGTCAATGCTGTTGTCGACGACTTCGTAAACCAGATGATGTAATCCATGAACATCCGCGCCACTGATATACATAGCCGGACGCTTCCGGATCCCTTCGATCGCGGTCAATGCACTAATCTGGTCCTCGCCATATAATGTCTCGGACGCTTGTTTGGGGTGATCGATTCCGTCGACAGGTCCTTCAATCGGTTCGTTCAATGTAAGGCTCCGGTTTTGAATTTGAATCTCTTTTGTCCGCGATATTCCCTTTGAGGCGGAATTTCACGTCTCGAATTTTAAGAAATGCGTGGTCTTGTTGAAGTGACTGCAGCAGCGACTCGCGATGATAGGACACCAACTCACCCAGTAACGCGGAATTCGAGACACCAATCCGTAGCACGCCATTGCGAATACCCAACACTTTGGTGTCCGCGGCGAATTGCTCGCCCGCGACTTCGCGCCATGTTTGACGAAGTTGCTCGTCACCGCGAACTCGGGCGAGTCCTCTCGCCGCGATAAGTTCCGAAAGAGCCTTCGAAAGATGCTCAGGTTCGGATGCCGCGCCCATTGTTTATCGATCCCTCGATAATGGCATGACCACATACGTGTAGGCATCATCTTTGCGGAAGACGGCAGCACTTTCCGAGTCGATCAAATCGAGCTGGATATTGCTATCGGCATCAAGGATTCTGAGAAAATCAGAAACGAATCGCGGATCAAACGTAATTGTCACGGGTTCTCCGTCAAAACTGATTGGCAGTTCGATCTTCGACTCACCAATCTCCGCCGCTACGCTGTTCATCGTCAACAGTCCCTGGGAAAACGCGAAGTCGACGCCACGGCTTTCCTCACTCGTCACAATCTGAGCCTGCCGGACTGCCGCGTGAAACGGACCGGCTACCAGTTCTACGGTCACTCGGCATTCTTGCGGAACGACATCGCGATATCGCGGAAATCGCCCTTCCACCAAGCGAGAGTAGATTGTCGCACATCCACATTTGATCAAGGCGTCGTTCGGATTGACGGAAATCAATACTTCTTCGTCATTCTCACTGATCGTCTTTTCGATCAGATTCATCGCCTTCGATGGAAGTACGGGAGACAGGTTCTCAGTCGCAGGCTGCCCTTCGGCTCGGCATGCCGCCGTAACAACGGCCAGACGCCGGCTATCCGTCGCGGCCAGAGTGATCTTCTCTGGATTCAATTCCATCAGCACGCCGCCTAACGCGTAACGTGTACTTTCGACATCAGTCGCAAACACGCTGCGGCGAATTAACTCTTTGATTGATGGTCCCGCGATGGCAAAGTAGCTTTCTTGATCGAACGATGACACGGGCGGGAATTCCGCTGGGTCTTCGATCGGAAGTTTGAATTCACTCGTGCCCGATCGAATCGCCACCATGTCTTCGCTGATTTCAAAGAGGACGGCATCATCCTGTAATTCTCTGAGGATTGCC
>CAUZVF010000572.1:0-4780 GCA_963582955.1 Planctomycetota bacterium | reverse complement strand
TGCAGACATCTCAATCAAGAACAGGCCGCAGACATTTTTTGCAAAGTCTGGCGTTCGGCGCGGCGGCATTCACGGTTCCCGGAGTTTTCGCGGAAGAGCTGACACGTACGCCGCGGCAGACCGAGGGTCCGTTTTATCCCGACAAACTGCCGCTCGACACCGACAACGACCTGTTGATCCTTAACGATTCGATCACTCCAGCGGTCGGCCAAATCGTGCATCTGACGGGCCGGATTCTGAACGAATCCGGTGCGCCCATTCGAAACGCCGTAATTGAGATCTGGGAAGCCGACAAGAACGGCATCTACATTCACACGCGAAGCCCCGGTCGCGAGAAGATCGATAAGAATTTTCAAGGCTTTGGCCGATTCCTGACGGGCTCGAAAGGCGAATACTACTTCCGCACGATCAAGCCCGTGCGATACGCCGTCAGAACACCGCACATCCACATTGCCGTCAAGAGAAAAGGTAAGCGGATGCTGACGACCGAGTGTTACATCAAGGGAGAACCCAAGAACAAGACCGATCCTGTCATCGCCCGGCTGCGCGATCCGAAGGCGGCGGAATTACTGATGGTCGATTTCAAGCCGATGAAGAATTCGAAGATTGGCGAACTCGCGGCCAACTTCGACATCGTCATCGGCCAGACACCCGAAGAGCCACAACCGAATCGCCGCCGTCGTGGTCGTCGCCCGTGATGTCAACTCCGTTAGAGTCTTTCACTGAAACATCCGCGCCAGTTGCGCGCATCTTTCTGTCGCCTTTCGCTCCGCGAAAGTAGCGCTACTTTCGCGGAGCGAAAGGCGACTTTGGCCGTGGCTTCACCGCGTTCGGTTGATTCTTGAAGGAAAAGTCAAATGTATGCAGTCTTTGTCACCATCAACATCGATCCGGAGCGCGTCGACGAGTTTACTCAGGCCAGTTTCGGTGATGCGGAAGGATCCGTCCGCGACGAACCCGAGTGCTTTCGATTCGATATGTTGCGTGATCCCGAAATCCCCAGCCGATTCTATTTGTACGAGGTCTATCGCGATGAAGACGCGTTTCAGGCTCACTTGGAAACTCCGCACTTTCTGCAGTGGAAGTCGGTGGTCGAAGAAATGTTTGACGGCGAACTCCAGATTCTGAAAATGGCGACCGTGTTTCCCTCTGACGACGGATGGGAAAAACAGAAACCGGCGCTGCTATCGTGGTGAATCGTTCTTTTCGACGATCACCGCCGGGCCTGTCTCGCCGGACCTGTCTCGGCGGGATCATGATTGACTGCTAGAACACGGCGTTATTTGACGTTTTTGGCCCACTACTGGCCATTTTCCCAGTAAATGCATGACTCGTCGCTCGCTCTCAGGAATCCAATTCCGTAGGACGTGTCGCGTGGCTGACATGCGTTGTCGTGCGGATGGGATCTCGAGTGGCTCCCTCGGGGACGATGACCGTTTTTCTGACGCCATCCCGATTGACGGATTCCTCTTGAACCGTTTCGGTTGACGTCGGCAATCCAATCAGCATTCCATAGATCGTGTAAAACGTCGGGACCAGGAACAACACCAGCACCGTCGACAGCATCAATCCGAAGCACAGGCTACTGGCCATTGGGATCAACAGTTGGGCTTGGAAAGATTTCTCCATCAGAATCGGCAGCAACCCCGCGATCGTCGTCAGCGACGTGAGTAGGACCGGTCGAAATCGTCTCCGTCCACTATCAATCAAAGCCTGTTGCAGCGGGACGCCGTCCTTCAGACGTGAGTTGACGAAATCGACCAGAACGATCGAATCGTTCACGACGATTCCCGTCAAGGCTACGAGCCCTAAGACGCTGAAGAGTGTCAGTGGCAAACCCATCCATGCATGTCCCCACAGTGCGCCGATCGCGCCGAACGGGATGACGGCCATGACAATCGCCGGCTGCATGTACGATCCAAATTCCAATGTCAGCAGAACGAACATTGCCAACAGTGCCACGACCAAGCCCAGAAACAAGCTGCGCATCGATTCGACAGTCTGCTCTTTCTGTCCCTCCCAACGCACGCGTAGATTCGGATATTTCTCCAGTAGCCCCGGCATGAATGAATCTCGCAGATCGTTGACAATCCGGTTGGCGTTTGCGCGAGATTCATCGACATCGGCCGTAATCGTAATCGACCGCTTCTGATTCAGCCGGTTGATTTCGGAATAACCACGAGCCACGTTCACCTTGGCCAATTCGGTGATCGGCCGCTTCGCTCCGTCGCCCGTATCAATTCGCAGGTCGTCGAAATTGGCCAACGACCGGCGTTCTTCCTCGGGATAGCGGACCATCAACTTCACTTCGTGGCGGCCGCGTTGAAGACGCATGACTTCCTCACCATAGTACGCGGCCCTGACCGCGCCGGCGATGGTCTGCAAGGGCACTCCCAGCGCCTCGGCGTCGTCCTGAACCTGCAATTGCAATTCCCATTTTCCGGGCCGCGAATCGTCGGCGATGTCAAACACGCCCGGATACGAAGCGAGCTTCTGCTTGCATTCTTCAACGGCGGCTTCAAGCTGCGGCATGTCTTCGCTGGGAGCCAGCAACTTGAATTCGATTGGCGCGCCGCCCGGACCCATCGCGACGGATCCAAACGTCAAAGATTCGACTCCCGGCAACTCGCCAACTTCTTGGCGCCATTCATCGACAATCTGTTGGCTGGTGACCGATCTCTCTTCATTGCTCACCAGAGAAACTTTGACCGTTCCGACATGGCCGCCCTCGGTCCGCTCGTTCGCGCCGCCCGGAGACTGCGAACTGACTTGGCCCACCAAACGGTACGTCAGACGCACGAGAGGCTCACCGCGTTGTTGATGCCGTTGATTGACGGCAACGATCGCATCCTCCAGATGCTTTGTCGCCTTGTCGGTGACGGAACTTGGCGTGCCGTCGGGGAAGATCACCTTGGTTTCGATCAACGGAGCATCGACTTTGGGAAAGATAATCCACGGAACCGTTCCATTCGTGACCAACCCCAACGAAACGACCAAGACGGCCACGGCCATGCTCGACACGATCACCGGAAACCGCATGCAAGTCTTGAGGCACGGAATGTAGGCCCGGTTAATCACAAGAGTCAGCACACGGGCGACCTGCCGATTGATCCAACCAACCAAGTCGCCCAGCCTTCGCAGCGGGTACGTGAATTGATCGAACACAAACGCGATCGCGACGACGAGCGGCCCGACAACCCATCTCATTAACACATCGCCGAAGGTGCCGCGCCAACCGATCGCCCGCTGCGTCAAATTCTTGCCGCTGGGCTCATGAGCCAGATGGCACGGCAGAATCAACGCACTTTCAATCAACGAAATCACCAGCATGCCGATGACGGCGAGCGGCAGCACCGCGAAGAATTTACCCATGACGCCTGTCACAAAAAACATCGGCATGAATGCAAGAATGGTCGTCGTGACCGATGTGACGACAGACGGCAAGACCTCGACAGTCCCGTCAACGGCCGCCTGCACAAAGCCCTTGCCATTTTCGCGGTGCGCGTAAATATTCTCGCCAATCACAATCGCATCGTCGACAACAATTCCCAACGCGATCAGAAAGGCGAACATCGACAGCATGTTCAATGTTTCGTCGAATTGCCAAAGCACGCCGCACGCGCCCAGCACGGCAATGGGGATTCCCAACGCGACCCAAAACGCCAGCCGCAGCTCCAAAAACAACGCCAGCACCAAAAACACAAGCACGAGTCCTTGCAGCCCGTTCCGTTTGAGCAGTTCCAGCCGGTCGTTGACGTCAACGGACTTGTCACCCCATGTTTCAAATTGAAATCCCGGCGGGAGTTGTTCCGTGGCGACGTAATCGTTCACGGCATTGGCCATCGATAACAAGTCTTCACGCGCGGCGGCTTCGACCGAGATCGCCATTCCGGGCTTGCCATTGATCCGGCTGATCGACGTTGTATCGGCAAACTCGTCCTTGACGTTTCCCAAATCTTCGACAGTCAGCACAATGCCGTTCGGTTGGGTCACCAGAGGAATCTTGGCAATCTCTTCACCCCGCAGCCGTTTGTTTTTACCACGAAGAAGGAACTCTTGCGATCGGCCTTTGATCTTGCCACCGGGCAATTCCAGATTTTGCATCCGCAGCCGATTCGCAACGTCCTGCAAAGTCAGCCCGTATTTCCGTAACGTGTTTTCTGAAATCTCGACATCGATTTGATAGTCGCGTTCACCTTGGATGTCGGCGACCGAGATTTCCGGGATCAGTAACAGATCGTCGCGAACCTGTTCGACGACTTCTCGCAATTGCAGTTCCGCGTCCGCGTTTTCGCTGTCGATCGAAACGACGCCGACTTTGATTGCCGGGTTGCGCATCGTGAGTTGCTGGATCTCCGGCTCTTCGGCAAGATCAGGAAAACTGGGGATGCGGCCGATTTCTGATTCGACCTCACTCAACACGCGCTGAACGCTGGGGACGTCGGTTTTGACCTCGATGATGACGCTGCCCGTGCCCTCGGCGGCGACGGACGTGACTTTCTTGATCCCGTCGATCGACCGCACCGCTTCTTCGATCTTTTGGCAGATACCGCTTTCAACTTCGTCGGGACTCGCACCCGGATACGGAACACTGACGAGGATGATTTCGAGTTCGAAACGCGGGAATTCCTCTCGACGCAACATCACGCCGCCCAAAATCCCGATCACCAGGATGCTGATCATCAGCGAGTTCATCGCCGGCGAATTGTTGATGGCCCAGCGAATGACCGACTTCATCACTGTGGCATCTCCTTGACGGACATCCCGGCGCGGACTGCTG
>CAUZVF010000571.1:0-4795 GCA_963582955.1 Planctomycetota bacterium | reverse complement strand
GAGGCATCCATGCCACTTCCTCCCGAAGTTCAAGCACCCACCCCACCGACCGTCCCTGGCCGATGAAAAACGTACCTTCCTCGATTCTCGCGATTCCTGATAGACTGAGTTAGCGCTGTAGTATTAGTTAGGAATGCACCGCGTAGTGCTGTGTGAACGATTTTGAGCACTGCGCAAGGACTCGCGGGCCAAGGACATTCCCCACCGATAGCGCAAGGCAATGAATCAAAGCGATGCGATGACGATTCTGCTGCTAGCTCGGGCAGCCGTTGAGATTGGCCAAGTGGAAATCGTGCTGACGCGTTCGCGCAATGCAGAACGCGTCGCTCGTAGAAACGTGTCTGCGGTTTCCTGTCGCTGTGCGACACGGCTTGCCTGAACGGCAAAGCCGTGCTACCCAGATAGGTGACGAAAAAAGTGGGAACGAATTACCTCAGACAATCATTTCCCATCATCATCGCTGACGCCGAGAAATCCGCGTCCGATGCGATTGCCGGTGAATCGGTCACGGCCGAAACTGCTGCCAACGCCGCCGATCTGACGGTTGCCATTTGGCAAGCGGCGTCTGTTACGCAAACTCAGGACGGCGGCGTCTGAGCTGATCTTTTAAGCGTTGGACGATGCTGGAATGCATCTGGCTGACACGCGACTCGGAAAGTCCCAGCGTGTTGCCAATCTCTTTCATCGTTAGTTCTTCGTAGTAATACAGAATGATGATCAGACGCTCGTTTCGGTTGAGTCCCTTGGTCACGAGCTTCATCAGGTCGCGTTTCTGGATACCACGCGTCGGATCTTCCCCTTTGATGTCTTCCAGAATGTCGATTTCACGAACGTCTTTGTAGCTGTCGGTTTCGTACCACTTCTTGTTCAGACTGACGAGATTGACAGCGCTGGCTTCGGATTTCAGCTTGTCGAATTCCGCCAAGTTCAGTTCCATTCGAGCCGCCAGTTCGGCGTCGGTTGGCGGACGGCCAAACTCGGCTTCGACTTGTTTGCGAGCGGCTTCCAATTTGCTGGCCTTGCTGCGGACCAAGCGCGGCACCCAGTCCATTGTCCTCAGCTCGTCGAGCATCGCACCACGGATTCGGGGGACGCAATAGGTCTCGAATTTGACTCCGCGCTCGAGATCGAAGGCCTCGATCGCATCCATCAGTCCGAAGACGCCGGCGGAAATCAGGTCGTTCAAATCGACGCCTTCCGGCAGTTTGGCCCAAACTCGCTCGGCATTGTAACGCACCAACGGTAAGTAGCGTTCGATCAGCGCGTTACGCAGCCTCTGATCAGTTTGGTCCTTCTTGAATTCTTTCCAAGTCTGCTGAATCAGCTCGTCCTTAACCTTAGTTGCCATTCATCCCTCCGTGGTCAATCTTCTACACCCGGTCGGCCGCGGGTTAATTATCTTTTCGGCGTCGATTTAGCGATTGCCCGTTTTTTGCAAAGTCCCGATTGGCGAACAACCGAAAGTTCGCCCGGAAACCAATGATGAAAACGTACGTTCGCTGTCGGCTTTATCCCCTGTCAGTTTTTATCGGCAAAATGTCTTTCAAAACTTAATCCGTCCTCAAAATTTACCTGACCGTTAAAGTTTGACAGCCATGTTGCAAATCGTGGGTGTCCGGCATTGACGGCCGACTTCACGGCTTTTTGGCGGTCAGCCGCTGCCAGAACTTGGTAAAAAACCCAAGTTGGCCGATATCGACGTCCTTCAGCCGTCCCAATTGTTTGGCTAGTTTTTGAATGTGTTTTGCGGCGGGACAATTCGGAGCCTCGATGATGAACGGTGATCGGCGGGCGACGGATTCGCTGACCGCCGGATCGTCTGGAATGAAGCCGGCGGAATCGACATCGCACTTCAAGAACATCCATGCGGTTTGGCGCAATCGTCCCAAGATTTCGCGAGCCTGCTCGGCACTCGCCGCGCGGTTGACAACCACTTCGAACCGGGACACACCACCCGACGAAAGAGCTTTGACCGTTGCATACGCATCGGCGATCGCGGTCGGTTCGGGAGTTGTGATGATCAAGTTGCGGTCCGAAGCGGCGACGAACTGCCGGACGGGCCTGTGAATTCCCGTGCCCGTGTCGATGATCAGGAAATCGTGCGACTCTTCCAATTCCTGCAATTGCGAGATGATGTCGAGCTGAACGGCTTCGGGGCAGTCGGCGATTTCAGCCAGTCCGCTTGCACCGGGAACCACGTCAATTCCGCACGGGCCGCTGATGACGACGTCTTTCAATTGCCGCGCGCCGGTCACGACGTGCGAGAGATTCCAATAACCGTTCAGTCCGCACAACAAATCGATGTTTCCCAACCCAAAGTTCGCATCAATCAAACACACGGATGCGTTCTGCTGCGCCAGCGCGATCCCCAAGTTCAGCGCGATGTTGCTCTTGCCGACACCGCCTTTGCCGCTGGTCACGGCGATGGTCACGGCGCGTCCGGCCTCTTGGCCACGCGGTTTGTCGACGGCCGCGTGACGGTTTTGCATCAAGCCGCGTAATGCTGTTGCCTGATCGGTCATTTTCATAATCCGCACGCTCAGTTTTTCTGAATCACGGAATCGAGACCTCGCTCAATACCGCGATTTGTGACCGCAAAGGGACTAGTGCTTTGTCACAGTTAAAAATTAGGGTTCACTGCATTAGCCGTTTTGGCGCTAGCCACGTTTTTTTCTTGGTAACCGTGGCTAGCGCCAAAACGGCTAATCCAAAAATTAAATTCTGACAGAGCACTAGAAGCAGTTTCAAAACCAAATTCTGGGAGGGCGAAGCTCCTGCTGAGTTTGTCTTTCTCGATGTTTCGGCTCGGTGGGAACCTCGCCCTCCCGGTTTTGAAACCACCTCTAATCAAAAATTCTGTCCTGTCCGAGAATCAAACGGGCCATGCGAGTTGCGTGCGCCGGTTCAATGTCATCGGGTACGTCTTGTCCCGTCGTCAAGTAACTGACGGGCAGCGGAACTTCGCGGGAAACCGACAACATCGTTCCCATTTCCGCGGTTTCGTCCAGCTTGGTGAGAATCAACGATGTCGTGTTGGCGGTGGCAAATTTTTCGGCCGTCGCTTTGATGCTGCGAAGGCTGGCCGTCAGACTTTGTACCAAGTGCACCTCGTCGACATTGGCTTCCGCTAGCAGGCGTTTTAGTTCTTGGATTTGCAGCTCATCCCGCGGGCTGCGGCCGGCCGTGTCGATCAGAATCAGGTCCAATCCGACAAGTTCGTCCATTGTGCGCCGCATGTCGATGGGATTGGTCACGACTTTCATTGGCAGGTCGATGATCTCGGCGTAGGTCCGCAGTTGCTCGACGGCCGCAATGCGATAGGTGTCGACGGTGACAAGCCCCATTTTGACTCCGTCTCGCAGCCGGAAATTGGCGGCGAGTTTGGCGATGGTTGTCGTCTTGCCAACTCCCGTCGGACCGACCAGCGCCACGACTTTGCGACGGCCCGGAACAGCCGTGATCGGCCCGCTGCATCGGATGTCCGATTCGACCATTGCGGTCAGAAAGGCCTTGGTCGCTTCTTGATCAGCTAATTGTTGAGGTGTGCAGTTTTCCTTCAACCGAAACGTCAGCTCACGAGCAAGATCATCGTCGACATCGGCATCGATCAGGTCGGTGAAAACGTGAAACAGCTCGTTGGGGATGTCTTCCTTGACGTTGGAATGCCGCACATGCCCCAGATTGGCAATCATCCGCTGAATCGAGTCGAGTTTCGTTGCGAATTCTGATGTCGGTTCCCAGCTTGAATTGCCGGCGCCGGTGCTTTGCTGCTGTGCATCCGAGCTGCCCGCGTCCGAGCTGTTCGCGTTCGCGCTGTTCGCGTTCGCGCTGTCTGCGTTCGAGTCGGCTGCGGTATCGCCATTCGATTCACTCGATCGTTGAAATGTATCGGGAGAAATCCGGCACTGCGAAACCGTTGGCGACTCAGAGACGACCGACAAATCGATCTCGCCCGTCGACTCGTTCACGGGATACTGACACTCGTCGGCGTCAGCCGTATCGGTGGTTTCGTCCGGGCGTCCGTAGATGTCCATGTCCAGATTGACGGTGGAATCCACGAGATCCGACGTGGTGGCATTCGTGGAATCGACTTGCGGAACATTGATTTCCATACCAGCAGTAATTTCGACTGTTTCCCTCGGTTTGAGCCACGGAAGGAAACGGCGCTGTTCGATCTGGCGCGTGTGCAGAATCACGGCATCCGGTCCCAGTTCCCGCCTGACGGTATCGAGTGCCTCGTGCATGTTGGCTGCTTTGAACATGTGGACGTCCGTCATAACGCTCTGTCCTTTCACTTTTTTTCCATCGAAGTTTGTTGGCCCGTATGTTCCGCCGATCCGGCTGTGGGACGAAATCCCGCCGTGCCAGGTCACGAAACCGCGAATTCGTATGTGGTCAGGCAATCTTCACTCACATAAGCGATTGCCTCGATTCGAGTATCCCGAGTAATTTCACCTAAACTGAGAACTGTCAACGACGGAATTTCGGATGCAGTCATGTGGCGGATTCCCGCGCGTGTGATGCGCTCGTGACACAAGACAATCGGCTGCCGCCCGGCGAGATTGGTTTTTTCGCACGCTTCACGCAATCCGCGCGTGATGGCGTCCGTGATTCTGGGTGCCATCGTGCAAATAACTCCGTGTTCGTTGAAATCGAAACCGTCGGCGACGGCTGCTTCGACGGCGTCGTCAAGCGTGATGACGTACAAGGTTCCCCCACCATCGGAAAACTGTTGGCAGATCGACGGGCCGAGTGCCGAGCGGACGTGTTCGGTCAGCAGGTCTGGTTCGGGAAT
>CAUZVF010000570.1:0-4798 GCA_963582955.1 Planctomycetota bacterium | reverse complement strand
CGTCACGTAATGCCAGGAGCTGGCGTGAGCCCATTTCGGATCCGATCGAATCTCGTCGGGCCACGTCGAGACTTGAGCCAACGTTTGGGGACCGATCAATTCCTTGACCGCCCGGGTGGCGACGGGTGTCAGATGAGATTCGGCAATTCGCCCAACGACGCGATGTCCCGTCCGTCCAAAGGCGTATGTGTGGTTTGATGAATGAACGGCCGAGCATCCCAAGATGACGGCGACGAAGCATCGAATCGATTTGCCGCTCAATCGCTGAAGTACGGCCGGTCGTTGGTGATGACAATTCATCGAACGCCTCCATCGCGGTGAATCAACGTCGAGAGCGAATACTTCAGACCGTCAAATTCGAACTGGACTTCTCCATACATCGCGAGATGGCCCTTAGCGGGTTTCGCGACACGTCCCAGATAGGCACCGTCGTTTGATTCGAGCGGTCGCGGATTCCACTTGGATTTGCGGAAGTCCTTTGTTTCCGAATGCGCCGTCCACAGCATCGCCGTTTTGGCGGGCGGCGATGAGTTGATCTTTAGTGTGATCTCGGATTCCGTATGCGAGTGTTGCCATTTGATTTGTGGCAATTTGGCTCCCGCGGCATTCATGCGAAAAAACGCCGCGAGAGTTGTGTAGGCCGATTCTCGGCCGCCTTTCAGGCTGTGGCCGGCGTTGGGAACCTGTAACACAAATTTGGGGCCGACGAGATCGTCCCAATAAAGCCGCATGGCATCGACAACCCAGTATTGGTCGTTCGTGCCGTTGATCAGCAGCTTGGGCAATTTGAGTTGCGCGCGATAATTGTACGGATCCATCATTGTGCGCAGCTCGGTTTCGCGCGGTGTTTCGTCGCGACCGTGAACGATCAAGCCTTTGCTGGAATAATCGATAATCTGCTCGCTGAATTTGCCCCACGTGTCAAGTTGGTGTTGCATCTGAGCTCGGAAGTTAAGTACGTCAATGACAATCGGCGCAGTCGCGATGATTCGTTTGTCAGCGACCGGAGTCAGCCAACTGGTCCAGCCGCGTTTCGACGCACCGGTGATCACGAATCCTTTCACCGGCTGCTTCCATTGCGTTTTCGCGATTGCTTCGACGGCGTCCATTGCCTTCACGGCGCTTTTGACCATCGGAAACAACAATGGCCAAGTCTTGTCACCCGTTTTCAAAAACCGCAGCCATGTTTCCGTAATCAAATTGTCTTCTCTGCGGTCTCCGAGCAAAGGTTGGTTCGGTACTTGATGCAACACAGCGACGCGGGCACCCGTCAGATGAGCCAACTTCAAACCAGAGTCGATATTACTTTGGCTTGGTTCTTGGCCGTTTCGTCCGCCCGTCACGAACAGCAAGACGTGATGCGGATACGAGATCTTAGGTGGCTCGTAAATGTTGAGCGGATGCTTCCAAGTAATTCCGTGCCATTCCTGCGACGTCAATTCAACGCGATAAACGGTCCCGGCCTCGGTGTTCTGATTCTCCTTCAGTTTCCAGGCGAACGCCGGTTCTGGCCGATTGACGTAGTCGATCAGCGCCGTCGTCGGATTGCTTGTACCGGTTGGTTCAGCAGCGACCGCGACAGAGCTGAACGCAACAACGACAAAAATGATTTGTCCCATGGTCTTCATGAATCGTGATTCCATTTCGGCAAGAATGTTGGACCTTTCCAATTCACACGACTGTACCACCAACAACAGTCCGAAAAAACCGATCTGAACTTCGCTTCGACGTGCGGCATTCGAAAATTCGCACATAATTGTATAGTGAATGCTATGAATCCCGGAAACCTATTGGTCTATTTTGAGTCTTCTCCGGCAATTCGATTGCTACGAGGGATCGTCTCGCCAACAATTCTCGACGCTGCCCTGCCTGCGAGCGAACAGGCGGTCAATCCTGGTTGTCCGCTGGGGAATGATTGTCCTGATCCGCTGCGGGCGGGTCATGGATCAACTCCGGCGGATTGATCAAGTAAACCAGGGCGAAGAATGCCGCCGCTCCGCCAGCTCGAATCCAATCGCGGTACTTCAATTCGATGAAGCCCGGAATTAGTGCGCCGACGCCAGCCGCGCCCAGGGCAAGGATGACGCGAAATACCAGGAGTTGGAAACTGGTTGGATCGGGGATCAGGAACGCGATGACGAGCATCACCAGTACCAAACCGACGCCGATCGCTACCAGAGCTTTCCTTTCCCACGCAGCAGCCTTTGTCACAGACGGCTCCGGCAGCGGAACGGACGACTCAAGTGTCGGCTCCGGGGCTCTGCGGCCCAATTCGTCCATGGGATCCGGCCTGTCGGTGATCTCGCCCATCAGTTTGGGGACGCTCACCTCGTCGAGCGACGTTCCACAACGGATCGAGTCGAGTGGTTTCCTCGCGTAGCGCTGCACCTCCTGCCAATCGAAGTAGTGTGGCTCGTCGTCGTTCTGGATACTGGCCCGGCATTGTTCGCAGTTGCAAGGAATCTGCTCTTCATACTCGATCTGGCGGTTGAACTCGTTATAGATCTCGACGAATGATGCCCTGATGATCGCCAGTAGGTTCCGTTTGGTGTCGGCGTTGCCTTCGATGTCAATTCGTATCTGCCGTGCTTGATCGTCTTCGACGACGACCGCCCGCGCGCCCTCGAACTCGACGACGACGCCGTGACGCCAGAAGCTCTCGCCCTTGATATGGTGGTGCAGCTTGACGATTAGTCGCGAAATCAGCCCCGCCGGCATGAACGTGTAGCTGTAGATGAACGTCAGCCGTCCGGCTGTCTTGATCTTTTTGTAGGCGACGGCGTTGGCGTCCAGCAGTTCGGGCGCGATATACGTCCGGGTGCCTGGAAGTTGGAAGCAGATCTGATAGTTCTTCATCAGGGCCAGCAGTTCGGGCCGCTTGTCGGCATACTGCTCGTCGGCCCAGATCTTGTCGAGGTCGCCGTCGGTGAACCGACCATGACTTTCTTCGATACTGCGGGCATCCAGCACGTTGTAGACACCATCGACCGCCCAGTCAGGATTCACGATGACCGTTTTCCTGAGCAGCGCGTCCTCCTGATGATGCACGATCACGCCCAGGTCGTGAAAGTAGCGGCTCAGATGGTTCGCCCGCTCGTGGGACAGGCCGTGGCGCTCGCAGAGTTCGTAATACTCGTCACACGTAATGTGGTCTTTATTGAGAGCTTTCAGTTCTTCGCGAATCTTAACCCAGACGTCGGGCAGCTCTTCGCCGACCTGCGGCAGCTTGCGGACCGCCTCTTGAATGAAGTCGCGCAGCTTGGCGATCGTGTCTTGTTGGTCGTCCGCGCAGCTGACGTCAGCAAACGCGACGATGTTGGGGAACAGTCTTGAATACTTCGTGGTCGGTAGCGACTTCTTCCGCAGGTCGATCTTGTTCTGGACCACGATCACCGGGCTGTTGTTGCCCAGCATCTGGACGATGTTCAGCCAGTAGTCGAAGTCCAGATAATTGCTCTCTTGTCTCGCTTCGGTGACGAACAGATAGACGGTTCGTTCGGTGATGAAGAACTGATGCGTGGCGTCGTATTTTTCCTGGCCGCCGAAGTCCCAGATATTGAATCGAAACCGGTCGCTCTTTTCGAGCGGCATCTTCAGGTCCCACGTATCGATGGCGATTCCCTCAGTGCTGTCGATCTCTTCGAGTTGATATTCCGGTCTCGTCAGCTTTCGTACTAGGCTGGTCTTGCCCGCGCCGCCCCGTCCCACCAGAACCATCTTTGCCTCGTAGAGATAGTCGACGTCTTTCGCCTCTTCGAGCGACGCAAAATAGTTGCGAATGGCGTCGATGCCCCGATCCGCGATTTCCTGCGGCGGACTCGATAGTGCGAGCTCCCCGAACCACGTCTCATCGAGGCGCGGAAGCTGGGCTAGTTCGGGCGGTAACTCTCGAAGTTTGCGACAACTTATGATGCCGAGCATCCTCAAATGGTCCATGGACCCGATGCCAGAAGGGACGAATGAGAACTTGGATTCATAAAGAAACAAAAGTTCGATGCTCTTAAGCTTGAACAGTGTGGATGGGATTTCTGGGAATACTGTGCTAAACAAATAAAGTCGCACCACGCGCCCTTCAGCGTTGGTGATGGCAAGTTTCGTATTTGGACCAATGTCGTCAGTTCCGAAAAACCAACTGAGTAGGTCATATGAATTACGGACGGTGCCTTCTGGCCGAGCTTGACTTCGAGAATCTTTCAGCTTCCTCCCAGCATCCGGTCGAATCTTTATTTTCGCTCCGATTTCCCGCCCAAGCTGTTTGATCAGGTCGATGTCGCTGGTCATCAGCGTGTCTCCGCTATCTTTGTTAGTGGGCCGTCGCTGGTTAATCCGGCCGGTTGATCTTGGTTCTTCACGGTCTCCGCCTATGAATACAACTGATTTGAAACACACGCCTGTTAAGGAACTCAAACGGCAAACAGTCTGGCTGAGGGACAATCGAAACCGCCGATTTCTGTAGGGAGCGCGGGCACCGACCGAAGGTTGGTCCGTGGCGTTCCGTTGTAGCGAGCATCCTGGGTGTCGTTCCGTTTTGTGATGCGCGACGGAACGCCACGGAGGGCGTTCCCTACAGAGTTGATGCTGAACGCAGCATTCGTGTCTTTATTGTTTGTGTGACCCGCCAATAGTGCACTGGTAGCCCTGATACTATCAAGTCTGCTGGGCTCGTTTCACAACGTCTGGTCAAAATGTTCCAATCCCAGCGTCATGCGGGTGGAATTGCCGTGTATGTAACCGATCGTTGGGGGCCACATTCACGCGACAAAGCGGTGGGACATGCAATCGAGCGCGTCACCGATCA
>CAUZVF010000569.1:0-4806 GCA_963582955.1 Planctomycetota bacterium | reverse complement strand
GGTACAGCGCCTGTGTGGGCACGTTGGTGTTTTCGCGGGCCCCGGTCACGAAGCTGGACTGTGCGAAGTCGAACAATTCGAGCACATCGGGCAGACGATCGCGGATGACTGGAAGATAAACGGAACGATGGACGGTACCATCGAGGTCCTGCGGCAGTCGCTTGTCCAGACCGATGATCGAAATCGGCCGGTCGCCA
The DNA here is from genome assembly GCA_963582955.1 of Planctomycetota bacterium. GTDB lineage: Bacteria > Planctomycetota > Planctomycetia > Planctomycetales > Planctomycetaceae > CAUZVF01. The sequence goes on along the minus strand of CAUZVF010000569.1, from coordinate 4,609 downwards.
ATCGTTCGTCCCACGAGTGACGCGGCGGGACGCACGAGATCAATTTCTCCCGAGACAGCCAGCATCGCGTCACGGATCGCTTCGGCTTCGAGTCGTCGTTTCGAGACTCGCCAGAGCAGCCGGTTTTCGGGATCGCGCTGAAACGCGGCTTTGCGGTAGGTTGAGGCTTGTCGATACGTCCGCGACTGAACCAATTCTCGGATCATGGACTTGACCGACCAGTTGTTCTCGACAAATCGCACGGCGAGATAATCCAACAATTCAGGATGGCTTGGTGGCTTGCCGGTCGATCCAAAGTCGTCAACTGTCGCAACCAGGCCGGTGCCGAAAACGTGCTTCCAGATTCGATTGACCATCACGCGCGCGGTCAACGGATGCTTGGGACGCGTCAGCCATCGGGCCAGTTCCAGCCGCCCGCTGCTGTCTTTTGGGATCGGATGCGTGGGACGCAGACTAAAGACAACGGGGAATGCGCGTGTCACAACTTCGCCCGGTTGAGCGATCTCACCGCGCTTTAACAGTGGAACGTCTTGGATTCGTTCTCGATCGAGAACACCCATCGTCAGCGGTAGTGCTTTGCCGTTGGCGTCCACCTTTTCGAGTTGCCCTTCGATGGCTCCCGTCCGCCAGAAAATGCGGAGCGCGTCACGCAAGGTAAAGAGACCTGTCGGGTCTTTCCCGGCGACAATCGCCTTGCGGACGGCGGCTCGACCGTCCCGTTCCTCCTTACGAAGCGCCGCCATATCCGCTTTCAGTTTCTTCACACGTGCCGCGGAAAACGAGCGGTGATAAACCGGCAGGCCGGCATCGATTGGTAACGGCAGAGGATCGCCGCCAACACGATTGGCAGGCGAGACGGCAGTCCCGAAGTAGGTTTTCGTGCTCGCGAAGATTCCCGCGAGCGCGTAGTAATCGTGCATAGTGAACGCATCAAACTTGTGTTCATGACAGCGGGCACATGCCACGGAACTCGCAATCACGGCTCGCGTGACGGTGTCGATTTGCTCGTCGACAATATCCGCCAGGAACTGAATCGGATTCATCTCGGCCAGATTTTTAGTGCCGATGGCCAGAAACCCGGTGGCGATCAACAACCGCGCACGCTCTTGCGGTGACTGATAAGGCAACAGGTCGCCTGCCAGTTGTTCGACCAGAAATCGGTCGTACGGCACGTCCGCATTGACACAGTCGATGACGTAATCCCGATAGCGCCACGCGTAGGGAAACGAGATGTTGGCGTCTTTCCCGCTCGACTCGGCGAAGCGTGCCACATCCAACCAATGTCGTCCCCAACGTTCGCCAAACTGAGGTGACGCCAGCAATTGGTCGACTTCCGCTGCCAGCGCGCGGTCGACACCGACGCGATCGGCACCCGTTGCAAAGCGGTTGACCGCGGTTGGCGAAGGCGGCAGTCCCACCAAATCAAAATGCAGTCGCCGCACGAGTGTCGGAATGTCGGCATCAGCCGAGGGAGGCAGTTTGTGCTTCCGCAACATCGCGAAAACAAAGTGATCGAGTTGCTGACGCGGCCACTCTGCGTTATCGGCATGTGGGACATCGGGTTTGGCGGGAGATTGATAAGCCCAGAAGTCTCGGCCGGCTTTCCGAATGGTGCCACGCTCCTTCGGCAGCTCGTCGCGAGAATCGGGTGCGCCCATCTTGATCCATCGCCGCAGGTCGGCGATCACCGTATCGGGAAGCCGACGTTTCCGCGGCGGCATTTTCAGGTCGGGATCGGTGTGGGTCACGGCGGTGAGCAGCAGACTTTTCTCCGGCAAGCCTGGCACGATTGCCGGGCCACGGTCGCCACCGGTGCGGATCGCTCTTCTGGAATCAAGACGTAAACCACCTTCGGACGCATCGGACTTGGCCGAGTGGCATTCGTAACAATGCTTGACGAATATCGGCCGAATCTTCGCTTCAAAAAAACGGATACCGGCCTTACTGTCAGATGTTGGGTCTTCTGCGAATCCGAGTTGCGTCAGCAAACCCAAAATCGCCACAAGCATGCTTATCAAACGAGTGGAAGCCATCGTTGTCGCTCGTAAACGGTCGCCGGAATTGAATCTCCAATAAGTTTCAGTTCACAGTAACACGATTGTAACACGTTGCGCTGCCACTGCGCACGCACGGCGTGTTCGTTCTCAACGGAATTTCGTACTTTCAACAGTCGGATCAAGCAACCATCGGTTACGCCTCGCCGTTGATCCAAGTTGGATTAGCATGTCGAAGCAAGGATTCGAGCCGAACAATGAAAAGGCTGACCGCAGGCAAAGTTTTTGGAGATTCTGTTCACTTTGTCTTTTCCACGTCGGTGATGTGGCAAGCGGGCATAATCTGTTAGGATTTGTCTTGAAAGAGGAAAACCCAACAACGCGACAAATCAACGAATGCAGCAACAATTACGAAAACGAACGACACCCATATTCGGTTGCGTTGTTTGCCTGTCCGTGACGCTGGCGGTCGCGAACGCCCCGAGTGATCTCAGACGATCGTTGTTCGGGAATTCGGCGCCGATCGGCGATCTTGGCGTTCAGATCAATCAACCCGTAGTTGCGCAACGTCGTAACGGACAACCTCAGCAGACGCCGCCCAACGAGCGGTTGCGTTCGAGTGGTGGTTTTCGTCGGCGGGGCGGGCGACCCCGACGCATGCCTTCACGTAGCGACTACGCAACATGGGACATCGAACCCGATTTCGAACATGACGTCTTCACCTTCGTTCGCATTCAATACGATTCGTTCGGCCCGTTTGGCTGGTGGGACCGCTGGGATAACGATTATCCCGATAGCGACTGGAATTTCTCGTTTCGGTTGCAAGAGTTGACGTCACTTAGGGTTGCCACCAACAGCGAAGCTGTTCGCCTTTCCGATCCGGAACTTTTCAACTACCCCTTCGCCTACATGGCTGGTGTGCAAAGGATTATTATTAGCCCGAAAGAGCGAACCGCACTGCGACGGTACCTGCTCAACGGCGGTTTCCTGATGATGGACGACTTTTGGTCACCGGAAGGATGGGCTCACGTCTCAAACGAAATGCGCGGAGTCTTTCCCGATCGCGAACCGGTTGAATTGTCGCTCGAGCATCCGATCTTCCACATCGTCTACGACCTCGAAAAACTTCCCCAAGTTGTGGACATTAAGACTTGGGAACGCGGCTATGGATTCGAGCACTGGCACGGTGGCTCGGGCGGCGACGAATCGCCTCACTTTTGGGCCTACTTTGACGACAATGGACGAATGGTGGCACTCCTTTGTCACAACAACGACCTGGGCGACGGATGGGAGCGCGAAGGCGAAAACCAAGACTATTTCCGCCAGTACTCTGAGAAATGGTCATACCCAATGGGCATCAATATCGTGATCTACGCGATGACGCACTGAAAAAGAACCGGTCTGAATCGCTGGGTTTCTGCTTGATGCCCTTGCAACAAGACGCGAGAATCAACCGACGTGCCGCCGGCTCATTCAGCACGCAGCCGGGCACAGGCCGCTGGTTAAACAAAGTAGTTGTATCGGAATCATTCCTTGGTCGCTCGGAGAAATGCAATGCGAAAGAATCGACATCTATTGGTTTACGGGTTGAGTTTATTTGTCGTGGCTCTGGGCGTTACGCATGCGCAGGTCGCCGCCCCAGCCAAGAATTCGAAGGCGGCGAAGAATTCAAGAGCGGCCAAATCCGCCGCAACCGCTAAGCCAAAGACGTACGTCGTCAAGCGGTTGCCCATCAAGATCAAAGTGACCGTCCCGGGAATCTTCGAATCGACACAAATGTCGGAAGTCGTGCTTCGTCCCAAAGTCTGGGCGACATTCGTTGTCAAAGAAGCTGTCGAAGCGGGCAAACATGTCAAACAGGGCGAAACGCTGATTGTGCTCGACACCAAGAAGATTGACGAAGAATTGAACGGCCTGAAATACAGCCGTCAGTTGTCCGTGCTGGCGCTCAAGCAGGCGGAACTCGAGCTACACCAACTCGCCGAGTCAGTACCCGCCGATCTGAAGAATTCTCGCCGGTCCAAGCAGATGGCCGACGACGACCTGGTGTACTTCTTGGCTGTTGACTTGGACCTGCGAACCAAGTCCGCCAAAGAATCGCTCAAGCGATCGCAATACAGCCTGGAAAACTCTCAGGAAGAACTGAAGCAACTCGAACAGATGTACAAAGCCGATGATCTGACCGAGGAAACCGAAGAAATCATTCTCAAGCGCGCCCGCCGCGCGGTCGAGTCGTCAAAGTTTTTTCTGGAATCGGCCAGGATTCGGACCGCGCGAACTCTGAAGACGACTCTTCCGCGCGAAGAGATTCAATTGAAAGAGACTGTGCGCAAACAGATACTGGCACTCGAAAAAGCGCAATCCTCGCTGCCCAGCCAACTGAAACAGAAACAGATTGAATTGCAGAAGTTGGTCTACGCCCAACAGAAATCAGAGCAACGCTTCGAACAACTGAAGCACGACCGAGAGCGTTTGGTCGTCAAGTCTCCGGCCGACGGAATCGTCTATTACGGCAGTTGCGTTCGCGGAAAGTGGAGTCTCACGGCGGCGTTGGCTAAACAGCTCCGGCAAGGAGGAACGCTGGCCGCGAATCAGGTCTTTATGACGATCGTTCA
>CAUZVF010000568.1:0-4813 GCA_963582955.1 Planctomycetota bacterium | reverse complement strand
TTCTTCAAGCCGCCACCACCCAGGACGCAGGGAAATCCGGTCGGCCAATGGTCGCGACCGTCCAAACCGTTGATGATCGGCGTGCGTCCAAATTCGCCGATGCACAAGACAACGGTTGATTCGAGCAAGTCGTGGTCGACCAGATCCTTGATTAAGGTGGCGAATGCGGGATCCAATTTACTGGCTTGTTCGATGTGCCCGACGTGATTGCTGGCGTGAGTATCCCAACCGTTCAGCGTGACCTCGACCGCTCGAACTCCTTCTTCGATCAATCGCCGAGCCACCAGACAGCCGCGTCCGAAGCGGTCGGAACCATAGGCGTCGCGGAGTGCCTTGGGTTCTAGCTCGATGTCAAACGCTCGCAGTTGCTTCGACGTCATCATTCGCAAGGCCCGTTCAATCGTCAGTTGGTGCAGCGTGTTTTCCGCTTGAATGCGGCGATGTTTTCGAAAGGTTTTCGAGACGACTTCAAGGCTCTTCAGCCGAAAATCTTGGCGCTTCTCACCAGCACGCGGCCGCAGATTCTGAATGTTGCGGCCCGGATCGTAGATTTTGAACGCGTCGAATGAGTCACCCAGATAGCCGCCGCGGCCGGCTCGTTGCCCGGCCGCCAGCGAAATGTGCATTGGGATTTCGATTTTCGGGTCCGGTTTTTCAAACGTCAGGATGGCTCCCAACGACGGATGAACCAGCGTCGGATCCGGGCGGAATCCGGTCTTCACCATGTAGCTACCGCGTTCGTGATCGCCTTCCTTCGTCATCAGCGACCGGACAACCGACAAGTGGTGAATCTGCTCGGCGACCTGGGGATACATGTCGGCAATCTTCAAGCCGCTCAGTTTTGTCCGGATCGACTTTGTCAGTCCGCCGATTTTCGAGCCAGGATGCGGATCCCACGTTTCCAACTGGCTGGGTCCGCCATTCATCCACAGCAGGATCAACGATTTGTGACGCTCGATGCCGCGTTTCTCGGCGGCCTTGACGCCGAGAGCCGGCAGCATCAGCGAAAGTCCCAATGCCGCCGCAGCTTTCAGAACGGTGCGGCGAGTCAATTCTGTTGTCGTTCGAGACGATTTCGAATCCAAGATCGAGCGATGGATTGTCGCCTTTCGCTCCGCGAAAGACGCGCTACTTTCGCGGAGCGAAAGGCGACAATGGGGTCGTGAAGCCATCTCTAGTGATTCCATGAGAACTCCGGAGAATTGTAGAGTGTCCAAAAAATGTCGCCAACGATCGTGGCAAGAGGTTCGCCGCTCTTGCCGCGCAGGTGCGGCAAAAAGTAATCGCGTTCCTCGGTTGTCGGGCGGCGTGACAGGCAAACCAGAAAACACGATTCCACGCAGTGGCTGGGCGTCGAGCCCATCCTGGCGACGCGGCCCGGCGAACTCAGAATGCCGGCTTTGGCCATGTCGTTCGACAAGTTGCCATTCATCCGCAACAAAGCTTGCGGAATCGTCCCGGCACGGTCGTCCAATTCGCTTTCGCCAAGATCGCCGTATTCCCGCACGAAATCGTCGGTGTTGAAGTACTTGATCGCCCGGGAAATCAAATGCGAATTCTGATCGATCGTTGTGATTGAGGATGCTTGCAGCATCGCACCGATCAATTGCTCCGGACGCAGCCGCAACAACGGGAACACGCACCACTGGTCGTTCAGCCGGGTGACTTCCTTGGGATCTTCGGAATCGTGAGTTGACGCCAGCCGGAAGGGTCTTGACGCGGCAATGACCCGAATCAGTCGGCGCAGGTCATAACCATGCTCACGAAAGTCGCGGCCCAGAATGTCCAAGAGATCGGTTTCGTTGTCGCTCGGAGACGGCAGATCGTCAACCGGATAGATATAAGGCCGGCCAAACATCAGGCCCCAAACACGATTCGCGATGGCTCGTTCGAAACGTTGATTTTTGGGATGCGTGATCCAGCCCGCGAGACGTTCGCGACGAGTGCCCTGCTGAGGTAACCATTCGGGATGAAAGGGAACTGTCGGGCCGTGAACTTTTTCTCTGACGCGAGGTTCGCCGGTTTTCGGATCATCAAAGCGGTCCTGAGCTTTGAATTCGCGCTGGTACTCGTAGACGTTGAATTCGCCGTTTTCTTTGCGAATGACGAACCGCGGTCGGCCCTCGAACTCCGACTCGATTACGGTGTCGTCGACGTCGTTCTCATTTTCGTCGTCGTTCTGACTTTGTTTTTCGTTTCGGTCGGTGACGATGGCCCAAGACTTTCCGTTTTCGGCAACTTTAATCTTGTCGTTCTTGTTGAGGCGTTGCTTGCCTTCGACCGCGTTGTTGAACTGTTGACGCAACTGTTCGGTCATTACGCAGGAATCAAGCCGCTCTTTCCAGTCTCCGTCAAGACGGAACAGTTTGCTCGACCGATCTTCCACACCGAGTGCGGACAATTCGACGTTGCCGAAATGAGCGGCCAAGCCGGCAAAGTCGCCTTGAGTCCAGTCGTCAAAGGGATGGTCGTGGCATTGTGCACAATCAATCCGTTGGCCGAGAAAGGCGCGTACCGACCGGCCGGCGAGCTTGTTTTCATCGAGCTTGTCGTTGGCGATTGCCGCGGTCACAAAGTTGGTTGACGGAGTGCCCGTCCACAGTCCCGTTCCCGCAATCATCTCACGGACGATCTGATCGTAGGGGGTATTGCCCTTCAGTTGTTCGGCTAACCATTCGACGAAACGGCCGCGTCGAAAGATGATGAAAGCTCCGTTTTCGACGCCGACGAAACCGCGTGCCAGCCGCTCGGCGAAATAATCGGCGAACCGCGAGCCGTCCATCATGCGATCCGTCCAGCGCTGCAGGCGATCGGGTTGCTTGTCCGCGTCGAACGTGCGAATCTCTTCGAGCGACGGGATTGTTCCATGCAGAGCCAGCGACAAACGCCGCAAAACCAGCAATTCGTCAGCCGCTTCGGCCGGAGTCAATTCCTCGTCCTTCCACGCGCGTTCAAACAGCCGGTCAACCCGGCCGGCCGTGCTCTCGACATCTTGCAAGGACGATGCCAATTGAGTCGGCAGCCGCAGCGGAGTGACCGGGCTTCGAGCAGCCCAACCCACAACGGCGATCACCGCCAGAACAACGAAACCCGGAATCGCAATGGTTTTGGTCTTCATGAACGGCCATTCTCAACAAAAAACGGCAATCGGAGGATGATGTGTTAGTCGCACAATCGTGTTGTTTATTACACTTCGTCCAATAATGGATGTCGGAAACCCGGCGGTCAATCAATCAAACACAGTCAAATGACAATGGGTAAGCATTCCCAAGCGTCTGAAATATTATACCTTCCGCGACGAATACTCGTTTCGAGGATCCGCGTCCGGTTTGAGAAAATAAGAAGATTGAAAACGGCAACTCTGATTTTCTGCCGGTTGCCAATTACGACGACTGCGAATCTTGGACGACGTTTACTTCGTGAAACCCATTGAAGCGATTCGTGGTATACTTTGACGCCAAAGATTCACGACGACGGATGCAACGGCATCGTCTTGATCGGAATGCCAAAATCGCATGAATGACCAATTCCCAATGAGTAAGACAAGACTTCCGTGAGCGTCCGATCTTCACAACGCGATTCATTGGATGCCGCTTCGCCGATATTCGACGAACCGAACGCTGCTTCACCGATATTTGACGAACCCGACGCCGCTGAACCGCTCGTGATTCAGGAATTTATTTCTCCACCATCCGCGACCGAGATTACCGACTTTCTGTCGACTGACACCGTCGGCGAGATTGATCGTTGTCCGCATCTTTTTTGGCATCCGATCCAAGCTGCTGGCTGGATGATTCGGATGGTGTTTGGAATTATCTGCCTCGTCGCGATGCTGGCGATCATTTCAGCGATTCCGATCGTCAACTTTCTGGCACTCGGTTACATGCTGGAAGTCGAGGGCCGGATGGCTCGGACGGGAAAACTGCGTTTTGCGTTTCCATTGCTCGACTTGGCGCCGCGATTGGGATCGATTGTCATCGGTATTTGGGTCTGCGTCCTGCCGATCCGTTTTCTGGCGGGATCCGCGGCGGCTGCGGCCATTATTGAGCCGGGTAGTGGGACGGCGGCATTTCTGAACGGACTGAAATACGTCGTGTCCATTGGAATGACGGTTCATTTGTGTTTGGCGTTGGCACGCGGCGGTACTTTCGGATGTTTTTTGCGTCCGATCAAAAACCTGCGTTGGTTGATCCGACGGATTGGCGACGGAGATTATCTGGAAACGGCCGAACGCGGCGTCGTTGATTTCGTCACTCGCTTGCGGCTTCAGCATCACTTTTGGTTGGGCTTTCGAGGATTCGTCGGCGCCTTTGCATGGTTGCTGATTCCAACTCTGTTGTACGCGTCGTTCCAAAGTGCTTTAAAACCGGGACAATTGCTGCTGACGATTCCCGGTGGAGTCATGCTGCTGGTCGTTTTTCAATGGGTTCCGTTCCTGCAAGCAAGATTCGCTGGTGAACAGCGGTTGCGAGCGATGTTCGAGTTACGCGCGATCCGCGACCTCTTCAAGCGAACTCCGATCGCGTGGCTGATCTCGATCATCCTGATCTATGTGCTGTCGCTGCCGATGTATTTGTTTAAGATCGTGTTGCCGCCGCGGGATGCTTTGTGGAGTGTCACGTTTGTGTTCATCATCAGCATCTATCCGGCTAAAGTCTTGACCGGATGGGCCTATCACCGTGCCGCCGTCAGGCCGAATCACGCTTGGTTTGGTTGGCGTTGGGTTAGCCGGACGGTCATGATTCCGTTGTTGGCCTTGTATGTGTTTCTGCTCTTCTTCACGCCGGCCATCGCCGAACACGGCCGCCAGGTT
>CAUZVF010000567.1:0-4817 GCA_963582955.1 Planctomycetota bacterium | reverse complement strand
GAGCGAGCGTTGGGATTGGTACTGGCAGCCTACAGTTCTTTTTCCAGTTGTCGGCAATACCTGCAGAACATCGAAGATGCGCGTCAGGCGGTTGGTGTTGCAGCTCCGCACATCGACAAGATCCGTGTGTTTTACAATCACCCGCGATTCGTTGCGGCGAATGCCGACCGCCTGAGTACCGCGCTGCAACAGATTCCCACCGAGCGTCGTGATCTGGCTCGTGTTGCCTACACAGCTCACAGTATCCCCAGTTCGATGGCCAATCAGTGCGACTACGAACGGCAACTGACCGAAACTTGCCGGCTCGTGTCCGAACAACTCGGACTGCCCGACAGCCGATGGCAACTCGTCTATCAAAGCCGCAGCGGACGACCAGCCGATCCCTGGTTGGAACCCGACATCGTCGGTCACCTCGAATCATTGAAGCAGCACGGCACGGAAGACGTCGTCGTAATGCCGATCGGATTTCTGTCTGATCACCTGGAAGTGCTGTACGACTTAGACGAAGAGGCACAGGCCGCGTGTCACAAGATCGGCCTCAACATGATCCGCTCTGCAACAGTCGGCACGCATCCAGAATTCGTCACCATGTTGCGAGAGTTGATTCAAGAGCGACTTTCCAACAATCCGGACCGGCCCTCTGTCGGCAAATTCAGCGCAAGTCACGATTTCTGCGAGTCCGGTTGCTGTCCCGCCCCACACCGTCCTTTGCGTCCCACGACTACCTGATTGCTCGGACTAAAACAGAATCAACACAAAGATACGAACAAGACTGGGAAACAACCGACAGCCGCATTTTTCTGTCATTGATTTTTCTGTCATTAACAAAACCGTCCGATAAACTGAGACATAACAATTCCGTCTCGATTCACAATCCGCCATCACGAATTCGACTTCATCCAATCGTGCCCACCGTCGCATTCACCGAAAACCTGAAACGGCACATCACGTGCCCCGCTGCCGAAGTCGAAGCAACTACCGTGCGCGAGGCACTGGACGCAGTGTTTTCCGACCACGAGCAACTCCGCGGATATGTTCTCGACGACCAGAACCGTCTGCGACAACACATGGTGATCTTTATTGATGGCCAACCGATTACCGATCGGAATCGGCTGAGTGATGCGGTCACGGAATCCAGTGAAATCTACGTAATGCAGGCCCTATCAGGCGGTTGACATTCGCAACCAGGACAAGTCAATGAGCAACCAAATCTACGTCGGCACGCGCAAGGGAATTTTCACAATTGAAAGGCAACCCAATTCATCAGAGTGGAAGATTTCCCAAGTTGACTTCCTCGGCGCGCCCGTTCCAATGCTCTTGCAAGATCCCCGCGATGGTGCGTTGTACGCCGCGTTGGATCACGAGCATTTCGGCCCCAAGCTACATCGCTCTGACGACGGCGGACAATACTGGGAAGAATGTGCTGTGCCGGCCTATCCCGTGGAAGACGCCAATGATTCGCAATCTGGAAATGAAGGCGATGCGAAAAAAGCACCCAGCCTGCGCGAAATCTGGTGCTTGGAAACCGGCGGCACGGACGAGCCCGGATTGTTGTGGGCCGGTACGATTCCCGGTGGCCTGTTTCGGTCGACAGACCGCGGTGCCTCGTGGCAACTGATCGAAAGTCTGTGGAATCGTCCCGAACGAGAATTCTGGTTCGGCGGCGGTAAGGACGAAGCCGGCATTCATTCGATCTGCGTAGATCCGCGTGACAGCAAACATATCACACTCGGAATTTCGTGCGGCGGAGTGTGGGTGACTCGTGATGGCGGAGAATCCTGGTCGTGCCACGCCGACGGCATGTGGGCTGCCTATCTGCCTCCTGAAAACAAGAACGATCCCAATCTGCAAGACGTTCACCGTCTGGTCAATTGCCGGTCGTCTCCGGATATTTTTTGGAACCAGCACCACAACGGTATCTTTCGAACAACTGACGATTGCGGATCTTGGCACGAAATCAAAGACGTCTCACCGAGTTCCTTCGGATTCGCGACTGCGGTGCATCCCAATGATCCCGATACGGGTTGGTTCGTCCCCGCCGTCAAAGACGAATGCCGAGTGCCCGTTGACGCGAAGTTCGTGGTCACGCGAACGCGAGATGGCGGAAAATCATTTGATGTCTTGACCGACGGACTCCCACAGGAACATGCCTACGACATCGTCTTCCGGCACGGCCTTGATGTTGACGATTCTGGTGCGCACCTTGTGACAGGTTCGTCAACCGGCGCGCTGTGGATCTCCGACAACGACGGCGATTCCTGGAACTGCCTCTCGACGCACTTACCACAGATTTACTGCGTCCGGTTTGCTCATTCTCAATAAGGGGAAACCCATGAATCACGAGGGGGCCATGCTGGCCTTCGCGAGACTGGCGGCATTGTCGGCCCGGAAGCAGCAACTGATCGGCCGCGACAAGTTTTTGATACTCGCCGGTGCGGCAGCGTGTCGGGCTGGTTGGCCGGAAGTCGCCGACCGCTGCCGCGAACTGGTGTTGCAGAACAACAAGCTGCACATCGTCGGTCACAATTCGACTTTTGCCGACGCGATGCGAGACGATGATTTCAAGATGTTTGCCAACAAGCTGGATCGCTTCTGTACTTTTGAACGCGCCGAGCACCTGCTGGAAGATCTTGGAATCGAGATTGAATTACCGGCTGACAGCCAGAAAAACGCCGGCGATTTTGCGTTGTCGCTTTTGAGTAGAGATAGTTTCAAAATGAATCGACATTGAGTTTATTCTGTAGCCGGAGTCGCAAGACTTCGGGAATTTGAGGGATTATCACAGCCCGAAGCCTTGCGGTTTCGGCGACAACAGGGTTTGAAACGACCTCTAATCCTCGGTGATCACTCGCGCGACAACTCGGATTGATTGGGGTACGCCACAATTCGCAGCCGTCGAAATGCGAGGTTTGTTGTCGGATCGTGACCTTGCAGGCTGATGTGGCCGGCTTTCAGTCGCTTGCCACGACGCGGGTTTTCGTTGGGTTCTCGTTCGTCGGCCCAATCCGTGACTTGCAGCCCATTCACCCAAACCGCGAAGTGGTCAGCGTGTGCTGCCAATGTGACGGTGAACCATTCTTGGTCGTCCGCCGCAACCCATCTCGCTTTTTGACGACGGAAGATAGCTCCCGTTCCCCAATCCATCGGTTTTGTCCGGTCACCGTCTTCAAAGCCATTGTGAATCTGCGCTTCGTAACCGTGCGAAGGAGCGTCTTCGCTTCCCCGCATGGCCCGAAAGAACACTCCGCTGTTGAGATGCTTGTCGTTCGTGATCGCGTCGAATTGAAAAATGAAATCCGACCATGTCTGTTCGGTTTCCAAGAATCCCGCACCGTCCGTGACATGGATTGTTTTGTCTTTCACCACGAAGTCACTCTTGGAACCCGGCACGACGCGCCATCCCGCGAGATCCTTTTCGTTGAAGATGGGTTTTGCTCCCAACGGTTTCAGAAACACATTCCGAAACTCGATCTTGCCTTTATTCTTTTGCAGTCCAATCAAACCAGACACCGGTGCGGAGGCTCCAACTTTGTCGGTGAAGTCAAGGACCGTTTTGCCGTCCATCTTTACGGTGATATGAGGCCCTTGGCAAACCACATGATACGTGCGCCATTCTCCATCGCCGTTGACGGGTTCGTCGGGTTTGACGCGTCCCACAAGACTGGCTGTTGCGAACGCGGGATGAGTGTCGCACATATTCAGTTCATAACAGTCGACAGCCGGATCGGTCGGATTGAATGGGGACCTCAGAAAGACTCCACTGTTCCCGCCCTTTTCGAGGCGAAAGTCACAGCGCAATTCAAAATCGGCAAACGGAACGGTCGTCAACAGCAGCCCCGGTTTCCCTTGATCGGCCGCAATCATCCCGTCTTCGACCGACCAATTCACATCGTTGTTCGGTTTCCAGCCAAATAAACTGATTCCATCAAACAATTGAATCCAACCGTCGTTGATTTCCTTGGTCGTCAGATTGACATTCGGCAATGAGGCAACTCGTTCCACTTTGGCAGCCGATCGTGGCGACGATGATTTGTCGTTGTCGGCCGGCTTCTTTGTGGGCGTTATTTCATTTTGAGATTTGTCCGCGGGCGAGTCGGCCGCCGACTGCGGCGGTTCAGTCGAGCAAGAACCGCAGACGATTAACATCAACAGTGAGCACATTGAAAGTGATCGCATCGTTTGCCTCGCACATGCGTTATCTGCAAAAACCGCTTTCAACACTCTCATCTTCAACTTGGCCGGAACCATTTTAGCCGCAGGCTGTTTGTCACCACCGACACACTACTGGCCGACATCGCTGCGGCGGCGAACATTGGCGGCAGTAACAGCCCGAAGAAAGGATAAAGGACTCCGGCAGCGATCGGAATCCCCAGCGTGTTGTATAGAAACGCGAAAAACAAATTCTGACGGATGGTTCTCATCGAGCGACGCGACAATTCGATGGCCGCGACGACAGCCGTCAGGTCGCCATGCACCAACGTCACGTCGGCGGCGTCGATAGCGACGTCGGTTCCCGTTCCGATCGCGAATCCGATATCGGCCCGCGCCAGTGCCGGGGCGTCGTTGATGCCGTCACCCACCATGCCCACGGTTCGTCCCTGCTGTTGCCGAGCGGCAACTTCTTCGGCTTTTCGTTCGGGCAACACGCCCGCGACGACTTCCCGAATCCCCACTGCCTCGGCAACCGACACTGCCGTTTGTTCGCGATCACCAGTCACCATGACAACCTGGATTCCAAGATCGTTGAGTCGTTGGATGGAACTCTTGGATGAAGACTTGATTTCATCGGAAACAGTGATCATTCCGATTGCCCGTTC
>CAUZVF010000566.1:0-4823 GCA_963582955.1 Planctomycetota bacterium | reverse complement strand
GTGCCGCAATTCAATGTTCTTCAAGCCGAGTTCCTCGACGACGGCTTGCCCTTGTGCGATTTGTTTCTGCGACAGATCGATGCCCAAGAAATTGGCGTTCGGCAACTCCTCGGCCATGGGAATCAAGTTGGAAGCGTTGCCACATCCCAACTCCATGACGCGACAATCATCGATGACGGGAGACACGACCCCGAAAAGATGGCACATCGCTTGCAACCGTCGCGGATGACTATCGCCGAACGAACGACTTTCATAGGGAACCAGATCGTATGAATTTGTGTTCTGGTCTTTCGACGAGCATTCCACGCTTTTTAACTTTCTGCGCACAAGAGAATTATCTGCATGATCGATCGCTGGCCCGACCATTCGTGTAAGCAGCAAATTGCTACCCGAGAATCTAACTAATTGATAACTTGGAAAGTTCGGATAATCGTTCGTTGCGGAGCTTTACCGTAGTTTACATAATTGCCGCTCTTGTTGGCTAGAATCGGATGTAGAGAGAATTCCGACAGATCGACAGCGTGTCGATTCTGTTTCCAATGTTGGCATTCTGGTATTTCAGTCCGCAAGCATTACGAAAGATGTGTCCCGCAACGATATCGTATGAATTCCGTTCCCTGGTCGCGCGGCTGGAAGACAATTGCCGTCTGCCTCCATGTCGCAAAACACAACATCTCGCAATTGATCGCATGGAATAAGAATTATGCCGTTTAACGATACCAATTACGAAGATCGCGCCAAGCAGTTGATCGACGATGCTCTGACTGGGGCCAACAAAGGGCGGCGCGTCGGACAAGCGTTGAGGACATATTTCACGCCCGACAAAATTGCCACGATGGGGTTCGACACGATTGGCTCGGTGGGTGCGGGGATTGCTGCAAATGCGATCATGGGAACCGTTGCCGCAACCGGTGCCATTGCCGCAGGAGTCTTGACATTTGGAATTGCTCCCGTGGTTGGCGTGACGCTTGGCGTGATTGCGGCTAAAGTAACGTCCGAAGGACTGTATCAGTTCAACACTCATCGCATGAAATCCAGACTCAAAGAAGCCGTCGATAGCGGTAAAATGGATTTCGAGTTGCTTCTGAATCTGGCACGCAAGATTAATATGAAGAGTGGCCATATTGAAGCATATGTCCGGCGCAAGACATCCTGGCGGAACCGTTTCGCGAAATTCAGCCAGTTGCAAAGCAAAAGCGTTGCCAATCGGAAGTATCAAGATCGGTTAGCACGCGGGATCTATCAATCGAATTTCAAATACGTTGTCGATCACGCAATCCCCGGCAGTCTGCTCGAAGAGAAACAGTACCTGCGATACCACACTGGAATGCTGGCCTATTACGCCACAACGACTTACAACTACTTAAAAGAATGTATGACCAATGCCATCGAAGGACGAGAAACACTCGGCGATACCATTAGGGAGGTTGAAGGATGGATCAAGAAGCAGGTTCATATTTCGGGAAAGCACGATTCATGTGTCGATCAGCATGACCGATGTTATACAGTGTCATTCGACGATCCGGCTTTCAAAGTTTTCTTAAGACGAGAGCACAATGATACGTACCGCATGATTTTCGAATCGCACGCTCTTGCACGCGAACTTCGTCCTGATGGTCCTGATGCTGGTAAACTTGACAGACTTCGTTTGACGAAGGACAGATATCTTCTGTCAAAGGAACAGAGACGATCGGGGAGAACGCAAGCGTTGAGTGAAGGAGCAGCATCGTCCCGTGCTGCCAGCGCAAGTGGGAGTACTGCGTCATTTTCCAGCCGAATTAATGCCGTCGATACCAACACACGAGGTGAATTGGAAAAGGCAATTACTGAAATGCAGGCCTCCGCAACAGCGGGTGATCGCGCGGCTGTGCGTGGCCAAGCGAACGCGAATGCAAACTTCAAGACCGGAATCAGTGATGCATTTGACGAGGCGCGAGACGCAGTCAGGCATCTTCCCGCGACGGTCCGAACAAAGCTGGAAGCCGCACGCCAACGATGGCAACAGAACGAATTTTCCGGTGATTTGGTCGCCGAACTTGGCGCGGAAGTCTCTGGTCTCTCTGAAAGCGATGGGGCCGCTCATTGGATTGAAGTTCTTGGCAACCAATTGGGAGACGACCTTGCCGGATCGATGGGGGTAGCACTTGAGGGAGAGGCATTTATTAATGCCAGTCACGGGGCTCGGTTCGATGCCTGTTTCGGCGGTGCGCTGCCTGGTACGGGAGTCGGTTTGGCACTCGGTGAAGCGACCACGATGATTGGAAATCGTATCATCAACCGTGCCGTGAAGAAAAAATTCCAATCCAGACTCGTCAACCTTGCGCAGGGTGACGCCGCGGCGATGGACGCCGCTCGGACTGAAATGAAAAAGCTGTTCGTAGACGCGGATCCCGCGGATCATCTGACGCGGATCGCGTTCAAGACGAAGGAATACGTGAAGAAGTGCGATAAGATGTTGGAAAGCATAAAGGCACGAATGGAAACCGTGAGAACCAACCGTGGTTTCAAGTCGTGCGAAGAGGCGTACCAAACGGCCTACTACATTTTCCTTTTGTACCGCAACTATGCGAAATATGCGACGTTCATCGGGTACTTCATGATTTCGCTAAAGTGCATGGAAAATAAACTCGTAGGACTCAACATCGGGATCAGGCCGGAAATGATCGTGCAGGATTAGATCAGACTCTGATCGGTCGCGAAATTCTGAGCTCGACTTGATGAATCAAATGGACGAAGCGTCAGATTCTGCGCCATCGGTCTGCGGCCGAATCGCGGTCTTCCGACCAAGCCAGGTCGCCTGCCTTGCTGGCAATGACTGCCCGTCTCGCCCGATTCTTTATCCGCGCCGAATCTCATCGGCTTTGAAGTAGTTCAACCGGTGCGTTTCCAACGTGTTCAGTTTCTGCTGGACAGCCGCCTTGACCTGTCCCAGAAGGATTCTGTTCTCGACATCTCCCATCATTCTTTGGTATCGAAACTCCTCTTTAACAAAGGCTTGTCGGATCTCCTCGTAGAGAAACTGCTCTCCAGCGAGTCGCAAGTTGGTCATCGAGAATTCGACAGCCGTCCCCGCGTCTGCTCCGACTCCAAGGGTGGCGCCCATCTCAAGGGCAAATGTCGAGGCTCCGACGCGGGGAATCATGGCTTCACACTTGAAATTCGCTCCGACTCCGGCGTTCAGAGAACCCTTCGCCGTTGTCTTGAAGATCTCCCGACCCTTCCACATGAGTTGTGCATGTCCTTCACCTTCGATCTTCGCACCTGCGAATGCCTCGGCGCTCAACGAGACCCCGATCCCCTTGTCAGTGGACAAATAGAGGACTGCTGATGTGCTCGCCATCGCACCGGCGAAAGCATCGTAGGACCCACCGGCACTCAGGACGTCGCCGACACTAACATCCAGGGCTCCCGTCAAACGGACGCCCATTTCGACACCGGCCTCAAACTCCGCGGCAAGACCAAATGACCGATCGGATATTGCCGATCCCGACAGGCCAATCGAGGCGCTACCGCTTGCGCTTCCCCGGACGCCGACAAACTCCTCGTGGCTTGCCTCCAGCTTGACAATGCCCTTCCATTCCCAAGTGAATTCGCCACTCAACTTCGCACCCGCCTCGAAACTCGCCTTTCCTGAGACGGCACGAAACAGGCGTTCCGAGGACCATTCGACGGAATGATCAGCCTTCGCCCCAGCCCAGAACGTCATCCATGACTGACGGCCTGGGTCATTCATTGCCGCTTCGGCATCATCAAGCAACTGGTGAAGCGTTCCTCCTACGGATTCCGGATCACCCTGGATCCAGGCCTCGCTGGCAAATTCGTCCTCCCAATACGCCAACAGTTGCAGCTTTTCTTCCAGCAATGCCTGTTTGGCGTGGAAGATTTGAAACTCCTCAGTGCAATGCGAGACGAAAGCGCTTGGTTCCGGAAGCGAAGAACGGAAGCTGTTTGTATGCTGCCCGGCCATCTTGAGGTACTTTTGGCTGCCCATCCAGCGGTGGTTTGCAACCGCATCTACGTAGGCGGCCGTAATGTTCACCGCCGTTTGCACGTGTTCCTCTCGAGTCGCAGTTCGGTAACGGAAGCTGCTCATTTCGCGAAACCACTTTTGCATCTCCAGTTCGAACTGAGAATCTGGCAAAGCCAACCAGTTGTATTGAAATTTCATGACAGTTGCCCTTCTTTTTGCTCAGCGGTCGTCAGACGGTCTAGCGTGCATTACGCACGCGAATTTGAAGTAGGGTGTGTCGAGGTCGCAAAAACCAGTGGTGGCTGATACGCGGATTTGTCTTTGTTCGATCCCAGCGATTGATTGCATCATTCAACCGTTCAAGCGTTCCGGCTCCGGAGTTGTAACTTCTTCGAAACAACTTGCGGATCTTCGTCCCGACACCCTTTCCTTTGTACTCAGAACGCATCTTCTGCTACTCAGCAAGGGAAAAACCGCTCATTGCAGGACCTAAAGAACAACTTCGATCGAATCCGAACGAGAATTGATTACAACAAGTAACGACAGTTTTGCAACGGCCAACT
Source organism: Planctomycetota bacterium (assembly GCA_963582955.1). Taxonomy (GTDB): domain Bacteria; phylum Planctomycetota; class Planctomycetia; order Planctomycetales; family Planctomycetaceae; genus CAUZVF01. The sequence continues at coordinate 290 of CAUZVF010000566.1, read as the reverse complement.
CATCGTCAATCGCTGACAGTGCGCCGTTTGTAAGTGCAATCGCATTTCAGTGTGATCGACTATGGAATGGAACTAATTGCCGTACTCAGAACGGCTAACTCCTGCCAGAGCACTTGCTCACATCTGTAGAATCGCATGACATCAGCCAGGCACTCGAGCACCGATCGTGCCTGGGCAATCTGGCTCTGTGGATCGTTGGTGCGAGACTCAATGATGTCAGGCACCGTACCGCGGAAATGGCAATCAAGAAGTGCTTTATGCGAAATTTCTGACGAAATCGGTTTCATTAA
>CAUZVF010000565.1:0-4831 GCA_963582955.1 Planctomycetota bacterium | reverse complement strand
AGTCCCAGACCAATACCATCGGGCTTTGTGGTATAGAATGGTTCGAATAGGTGATCCGGCTCGTCATCGATTCCGGAACCCGTATCGTGAACGACAATTTCAATGGCGTCAGGCGATGCCAACTTGGTGACGATGCGAAGTCGTCGCGAGTCGGGTTCCGTCTCGCTCATCGCGTCTAACGAATTCTGAATCAGATTGACAAGTACCTGTTCAATCAGAAGACTTTGAATGGGCACGAGAGGCAAGGATTCGTCGAGGTCGATTTGAATCGCTGTCTCGCACGCGCGTGCGCGTGCTTCCATCAGTGCCACGACGCCGCGGACGACTGCGTTGATGTCGGCCAACGTCCTTCCGAGATTGCCTCGTCGTACAAACCGAGTCATGTGACGAATCACAGCGCCGGCCCGATTAGCTTGTGCTCGAATCTTTTGGATCCATTTCGCCAACTCGGCGTGCTCCGATTTGTTTTCCGACGTAACGACCGCAGCGGCGGCCGTCGCAAAATTCTTGATCGCATACAACGGTTGATTAATCTCGTGAGCCAGTTCAGCAGCCATCTGTCCCACCGTGCTGACTCGGGCAAGATGAGCCAGTTCGGCATCCCGGCGTCTCAAATCTTCTTGCACTTTGTTCAACGCCAATTCCGCAAGTTTCCGTTGAGTCACATCTCGGACGACGACCAAACCAAGTGGAGACGGCGTTGTATGAATGCGGCTGACGCTGATATTGATTTCCAGCGGCTCGCGATCGCGGCATCTCAACTGATAACCATCTTTGGAATGAAAGAAGCCGGTCGTTTGGTAGGCGTCGATCATCTCATCGATGGCGCCGGCAGAGTGGGCGTCGAATAATTCGACAAGTTCCCGGCCGATCAATTCTTTCCGGCGAAAGCGCGTCAATCGTTGTGCGGCCGGGTTGGCGTCTAGAACGCAATTGTCTTCCGGCGCGAAGACGAAAAACGCGTCGTTGGACTCGTTAAAAAGGCACGTGGAGAGAACTTCGTGCTCGACGTCAATCGAGTCCATCATTTGTGATGTGCTTTCTTAATGGCTGCAATCACGCGTTGATAGAAATCAAGTTGCTTCTGCAACGACGGGTGGTCTTTCGGTGCTGCGTGGTCCAGTGCCTGTTGGCACCACTTGGCAGCGCTCGGATAATCTTTCAGCTCCGCGTGGGCTGCCGCCAGAGCCCTCAAGGCGTCTGGCTCCTCCCAGTCAGTCAGCTCGCACGCCTTGGTCGCGTGTTTGAGAGCCAGCTTACCGTCACGCAGTGTTTTGTCACGGCAAGTTGACAAGTACGATGCATACATAGCGTGTGCGAACGGATTGTCGGGCACGCATTTAATCCACCGAGCGAAATCTTCCAGTGCTTCCTTCTGTCGGTCCAGTCTTTTACGCAACAGGGCCCGAAAGTGGTAAGCCTCGCCACAGTTCTCATCCAATCCAACGGCGGAATTCAGATCGGTGCTCGCACGGTTCCGATCTCCCGATCGATAGTGAGACCATCCCCGATACGCGAAGGCCAAGGCGTTTTGAGGATTTCGTTGGATTTCGACATCTAAATACTTGATGGCTCGATGATAGTCGCCAATTTGGGAACAGATCTGTCCCAAGCGCACGCGCCCTTCCGGCAAGTCGGTATCGATTTGAAGCGCGGCTTCAAGATCATCGATCGCATATTGCAGCAGATTCGACTGCCAATAGACGGTTGCGCGTTCCCACAACAGCATTGAGTTCTTCGGTTCGAGTTGAAGGGCCTGAGTGTAACAGTCGATGGCTTTGTCTAACCGGCCAGCCTCAAGGTTGTCCGTCGCCAGACCAAGGAAGTAGGCAATGTCTTTGCCGCGATCGGAATTCTCGGTTTTCGGTGTCTCAGGTGCGGGTTGCAGTGATTTCGCTTCCGGTTTCTGTGGCTTGGCTGCCGGTGCATTGATTACCAATGGTGTCTGTGAAACGTCGTTTATTGTCCCGGTTCCATCCGAGCTAAACCAACCGCTTCCGATGCCCACCAGCGACAAAGTCAATAACAGCACGGTGGCGACGAGAATTGCCGTTCGTGGTCTCGTTACCGGCGCGTCGGCCAATGCCGCATCAAGTGAGGTTCCCAGATCATTGATCGTTGCAAATCGATCGTCGGGGTCTTCCTTCAGAGCCCGCAGCACGACATCATCGACTCGACGGCTGATCTTGCCGTTAATCTGCGACGGTGGTTTGAAATTGCCGAGCGGCAGTTTCCCCGTCAACATCTCGTACACGATGGCGGCCAGCGAAAACTGATCGGCACGCTGGTCCAACGGCAATCGGTGCCGTTGTTCGGGCGACATATAATCGAGCGACCCGAAGACTTCACCGGTGTTTGTCATCGCGCCGATATCACTGACCGGTACGGCAATGCCAAAATCGGTGATCCGCACACTTTTGTCCGTTGCGATCAGAATGTTATCTGGTTTCAAGTCGCGATGCACGATTCCGTTTTCGTGTAGATAGGCCAGTGCTTCGACGATCTGATTTGTGATTTGATGGACGTCATCAACCGAAAGTCGTTCGCCCTTCTGCATCCGCTCGCGCAGAGACTCGCCGTCGACATACTCCATGACCAAGAAATCGCGTCCATCCTCCGTTCCTCGGCCGAGCACCGAGACAATATTCGGATGCGCCAAGTCGTCAAGAATTTGCGACTCACGCCGGAACCGGGCCGTTCCATCAAGCGAGATTGAAGCGGTGTCAGCCTTTCGAACCTTGATGGCGACTGATGTGCCAGACTGGTCACGAGCCTGATAAACGCGGCCCATCCCACCTTCACCGATTTGGCGAACGATCTGGTAGTCGCCGACTTTCGGGAATTCGCGTTTGTCGATGTGATCTTCTGACATATGGCGGGGCCATCTTGTTCTTGTCCGACCGGGGCCGCGAAAAAAACACGAATTGGCAACTTGAACCGGACAATTCAAAATGGCTGTGCCATAGATACCGGGTCTGCGGTCTCAATTGCGTTTTGGCTGCGTTCTAAATTGGTCCGATTCAACTCTGATCTTAGCACGGATGGTGCACGTCGCAACATCTAATATATCGGAGAATCTGAATCTTCAAGTCCGACTGCCGTTAGTTTAGTCATCGTCGTTTGCGATTTGGATTGACGTCATGATCAGCAGGTGGTCGGACAAGGCTTTGTCGTGGGCGGTTCGGTCGGCGGGTTGCAGGATGAATTGTTGTGAAAAACGGAACTCGGGCTGATTGCTGGGAATAAGGATGTGATCGAACGCGGGGCCGATGTCGTCGTCGTCGAAGCGAAGATCGCTGACATACGTTGAGACATCCTTGCCGTTCAAGTCACGTAGGCCCAGTTGTTTGAATGTGGACAGCGCGGCCTCGTCGGCTTTCAGGCAATTGGTGTCGCCGAGGATGATGATGTCTTGGTCTTTGAAATGCGTGGAGATTTTGGCGAACGCGGCGGCAAGGGCTTTGGCTTCGCGGGCGCGACGGGTTGTGGGGGGCGGGGCGCCGGTTTTTCGCAGATTCGATTTCATGTGGATTGAGATGACAACAATATCGTTCTTACCGTCACCGGCCGCGTGGAACTTGACCGCGTAGGGATGACGGTCCCACAGACCGTCGTTCTGGTGATCAAGCGGAATCCGATGCGCGGCGCCGACCTTGATGACTCGGGCCGAATTCCAAGCGACTCCACACAGTTGAAACGTCGTGTCCGCGTCACGTTTGGGAAACAGCTCGTATTTCCAATCCTGACCGTCTCGCTCATTCATCAGAGTCACGACCTGGTCGAGCTTTTTGTTGCGATAGGGGGCTCCTTCGCCGTCCGTATCGTGGATTTCCTGTAGCGCCAGCACGTCCAAGTCGGCTAGCTGAAGGTACTCGGCAATCGCGAACCGATTCTGGCCCCAACGCCGTTGGCCGAGGTTTTCGATGTTCCAACTGCCGATTTTGATGTAGTCCTTGGCGGCAGCGGGTTGGACGAAGATTGTTGATAAAATAACGGCCAGAACAAATTTATACATCGGCATTTCCTTGGACACGGCGGTTCCGTCATTGAAATTATAATCGACAAATACTCTGTACCAATTCCCAGAATCAAATACCCAGGCTAGCGGGAACCGTTAGGTTCCTGGCAATCGTGAATTCGTGTGGGTATCGGATATGTGCTACTCTCGGCATGCTTTAAGCAGAGTTGAAGACCTTAGAGAGTTAGCCAGGAAGCTAACGCTTCCCGTTAGCCTGTTCTGGTTAAGTTATGCCAACGATTTGGATTCATGGGCCGTTGATTCATGGTCCGTTGCCGATACGTTGAAAATCATTGCCCGTGGGATTCTGAAATACGTGCAGACCGAATTCCGGGATCACGGACAGAACGTGATCGAAGATGTCGGCTTGGATTTCTTCATAGTTGATCCAGGCGGTATCGTTGCAGAAGACGTAAATCTCCAACGGCAGCCCTTTTTCCGATGGCGGCAATTGTCGAACGAGGAATGTCATGCCCTGATGGATTTTCTCGTGGCGGATCAGGTATTCCTTCAGGTACGCCCGAAAGGTTCCCACGTTGGTTAGCCGGCGTCCGTTGATGATTTCGGATGTATCGATGTCGTATTCTTGATTGTACTCGACAACCTCTAGTTGTTTTTGCTTGATGTAATCGGACAGCAGAGCGAATTTCGTGAACCGGCTGATCATCTCGTCGGTACAAAAACTGATCGAATTCATATCGATGCAAACCGAACGTTTGATGCGGCGGCCGCCCGATTCCTGCATGCCGCGCCAATTCTTGAACGACTCGGAAATGACGGCGTGAGTGGGGATCGTCGAGATTGTGTTGTCGA
>CAUZVF010000564.1:0-4851 GCA_963582955.1 Planctomycetota bacterium | reverse complement strand
GATGCTCAGGGTTTGCCGGCAAGCTGACGCATGCCGCTCGCCAACACTGTGTATTTCGAGACTTTGGCGGAACCATTGTGCTCACAATTACTTCCGTCGAATTACCGAATGTTCATGAATAAATCCGGGCTAGCCGGCGCTAGCTGCGGGCTTTGCAGGGCCACGATTTGCGGCATATGCCCGACGCTAGCGCGTTCGGCTCAAGAAGTTATTTCGGGACAATTCCTAAGTCGTCGCACTCGGAAATCGTTGGCGTCTTTTTCCAAGAACATTGGCAGGATCATCGGGGCAGAATAATCGCATCTACCACTTGTAACATAGGTCTGTAATTGACTTTGCGTTCGATCAATTTTTCGGCCGATTGGACGAGAATTAGGCGTCGTTGGTGATTCTCAAGAAAACTTTGAGATTCTCTGTCAGGGATTTGTACTCGTTCGGCATTCACTGGTTAGGCCAATGGTTTCAAAAGGCTCCGACGTTAACCACAAGATTGCTGCACGAACAAAAAAGGTTCCCATCATGTTTCAATCATCCGAAACTCGTCAGACGTGGAAAATCCTGACAACGGCTCTTTTTGTGGCTTTGACGGCGGGTCCGGCGTCTGCTCAGCGGTTGATTCCGACCAGTGTTCCGAATCAGGCGACTGTGCAAATGAGCCGGCAGGAACTGCTGGCGGCCGCTCACCAGAACAAGGATTCGCTCAGACTGAAGCGTGACCTGATGGGCGAGAAACGCGATCGGTGGGGCAGTGTCACACGTGAAATGGTCAAGGAAGCTCGCAGCCACCTGAGACTCATGGAAAGAGAAAACATTTTAACTCGCAACTGGCTGGAAACAGAAACGAAATCATTCATGCGAATGACGGGTGTCACGCTGGACGACCTGAAGGATTCGTTTGACGACCGCAAGAATTTGATTGCTTCGTCGAAAGGCGCGGCACGGTTTTCCAACGGAAGCGGTTCCCGCCGCAATCGATCTGATTTTGTCGACCTGTCTTGGAAAATGTCGCAGACGCCTTCTGGACGTGCCGCTTTGGCAAAGCCGGTCGCTTCGATGCCAGCCAAAAACTTCGGGGCTCATCGATTCGGTGGAATTGTGCTGGCCAATGCTGACCTGAGACAATTGCCCGAATCGCTTCGCCGTGGAATGGGAGAACGTATTCATCATCAATTCAATCGCCAATGGCAAACGACGGTTTCGGATTTACGGGACGGCCAATCGATCCCAACCGAACGAATTGACCGGATGTTAAACCTGGTCGATGACTTGCGTGCAGAATCAGCTCGCACAGCCAGTGTGCAAACACCAGCCGCCAAGAGCTATTTGCGGAACTGCGAAGAATTGGTCTACGCCCTTGTGAATCCGGAAAATCGGGCCGCGCTGACGCGGTACATCGAAGATTCCGGGCATGCGTTTCCGGGTGGTGCGACGAACGACTTGCTGCGGCACGTGTTGAACCATCAATTGACAATCCACACGGGCAGTGACGCTCATCTGGCACTCGGCCAATACACTCATGCGATCATCGCAGGAGCCAACAACAAGGCTGAAGAACTCGATCGCCGCATCGAGCGGCTGAAGCAGCAGTTGCCCGGCAACAACGCTGTAATGCGAGAACGAATGGTTCCGGTGGAATTTGGGGCTTCGACGGATCGGCGTTACATTTCCGCGAAGGCACCGTGGGATCTGGAGTCGAAGGACAAAAAAGAGTAGGTTGGAAGGATGAATGTGCCGCGGGCGGGTTCTGCCGGCTCGCACCGAGTCCACTTCGTTCGATTCTGGGCACTCACCGGTTTCAACCATGTCTTCGCAAATTACGACACGTTGTTCAAACTGCGAGACCGCTCTTAGCGTCGATGATTCGTGTTTCGGCGAAAGTGTGCGCTGTCCAAGCTGTGATGGCGAGTTCGTTGTGTCGGTCGTGGGACTTGGGACTCCAATGAATTCCCCGCCAACGACCCGCGAATGGACATCGGCCGATGGGACTGTCTTGCAAGTCCCCGAAGAATTCGCACCGCCGCGAACGGGGAAGCCAACGAGACCAGTTATTCCAAAACCGGTTCGCCAGGGATTCTCGTCAAAACCATTAGGCCGCGTGGCAGAAGTCCCTGAAGGTAATCACGGCGGTTCGAGCCAACTGCCGGTGGCGAATCAGCGGCATCCAATCAGCCGTGTTGGCCGGTTTGAGATCCGCGAGACACTTGGCAGCGGCGGGTTTGGCGTCGTCTATGCCGCTCACGATCCATTGTTGGACCGTCGCGTTGCGCTGAAGATTCCGCACATCCAACAGAGTGATGAACGCGCCCGGCTGCGATTTACGACCGAAGCCAAGTCGGCGGCACGGTTGAAACATCCTGGAATCGTGGCCGTGTTGGAAGCCGGAACCGAGAACGGCCAGTCGTGGATCGCATCAGAATACGTGCAGGGCATGACAATGGCCGAGCGTCTGAAAATCGCTCGTCCAAGTTTTCAGTTGGCGGCGGTTTGGATACGAGATCTGGCCGAAGCGCTGGCATACGCACACTCGGAAGGCATCGTCCATCGAGACATCAAGCCCGACAACATCATCCTGAATCAAAACGAACGTCCGCAAATCATGGACTTTGGGTTGGCCAAACAAATGGCCGACGATGCCGGGATCACTCGCGACGGCAGCATCATCGGGACGCCGTCGTATATGTCGCCCGAACAGGCTCGGGCCGAGGGTGACGCTGTCGGGCCGCTGAGTGATCAGTACAGTCTCGCCGCGGTGATGTACGAACTGTTGACCGGTCAAAAATCGTTCGATGGGCCGGCGCACTATGTCATTGCTCAGGTCGCGACGGCGGAACCGGCACGGCCATCGAGCCTTGAACCGAGCATCCCAAAGGACCTGGAAGCGATCTGTCTCCACGCGCTCGAGAAGCAACCTTCGCGCCGCTACCCGAATCTGGATGCGATGGCGGAGGACTTAGACGGCTGGTTGAACGGACGAGAAACGATTGCCCGTCCGCTGCGCATTCACGAACGACTGTTGCGCTGGGTCCGAAAGTCTCCCGCCGTCGCGGGACTGTCGCTGACAGTCGTTCTTTGCATCGTCGTTGGATTTATCGCCGTCGCACGTCAATGGCGGCGTGCCGAATCGAATCTCACCGATGCGAACTCGCAACGGCGGCTTGCCGAGGAAAACCAAACCAAGTTTCAGCAGCAGCGCGATGTCGCTCGGACATTTGCCGATGAAGCCGACAAGCAGCGCAAGCTAGCCGTTGCAAGGCAGAACGAATTGCAAACGGCGCTGGCGCTGGCGCAAGCCAATCTCGACGAAGCCAATCGCCAACGTGAGCGGGCGAAAACGAACTTGGCCAAAGCCGACAGCCAAGCCAAACGCGCCGACCGCAGTGAAGCCGTTGCCGAGCAAGAGCGAATGACGGCAACGCGGTTGCGTGCGAAGGACTTCCTCGAAATGGGCTACAAGCTGGCGAGTGAAGACCGGCCCGGCGCGGCAGTCCTCGCGTGGGCCCACAGTTTGGCGACACTGCCGGGCGAACCCGATATGTATTCGAATCTCTTGCGTTCGAACCTCTCGCTTTACAGCCTTCAACTGAACCAGTTGTTGGGAGTCCTGCCGCACGACGGGGCCGTGACCTGCTGTGCGGTTGAATCGCAAGGACGATTTGTTCTGACGGGAAGCGCGGACAAGAAAGTCCGATTGTGGAATGCCGTATCGGGGCAACTCTTATTCGAGCCCATCGAACATGACCAAGAAGTGTCGGCTGTTGCGTTTAGTCCCGACGGCAAGCGGTTCCTCATTTGCAGCGGGTCGGAGGCCAAGCTTTGGGATTTAGCATCGGGAGAAGTCGTCGGCAAGCCGTGGAAGCACTCTGATAGAATTCTCGCGGCGGCGTTTAGTCACGATGGAAGCCGAGTGATCACCGGTTGCGCCGACCGCACTGCCCGAATTTGGAATCCTTCGAAAGGACGCACGCTGACAACGCCGCTGAAGCACGCAGGACAGGTACACGCCGTGGCGCTAAGTCCCGACGGGAAATTGGCGCTGACGGCCACCAGTGGAATCGCCAATAAACTGGTGTTGTGGAATGCTTTGAACGGAAAACCGATCGCATTGCTCGCCGAGACGAAACAAGTCATCACTTCGGTCGCCATCAGTCGCGACGGCAAGTGGTTCGCGACCGGTAGCGAAGACGGGACAGCTCGAATCTGGAATGCCCGGACGGGACAGCCCGCCAATCAGCCGTTGTCTCATCGTGGACCAGTCCGCTCGGTTGCCTTCGCGGAAAACAGCACGATGTTGCTAACCGGCAGCGACGACAAAACCGTCCAAGCGTGGAGTGTCGCGACTGGCCGGCGAGTCGGCCAACCGATTCACCATTCCAGCGGAGTCCGCAGTGTCGCTTACGATCAGGCGGGACAAACGATTTTCGTCGGCGGCGATGACGGAGCGTTGCAGGTTTGGCAGCCGCCGGGATTCAAGTCGCAATCTTTGAGGATTCCGCATGAATTGGTCCGAACTGCCACGTTTAGCAATGATGGGCAAATTTTTGTCACCGGCGGAGAGGACCGGTTTATCCGGATTTGGAACGCCGCGACCATCGAGCCAATCGGACAACCCATGCGCCATCCGGCAGCCGTATCGCTCGTGGCGGTCAGCCACGATGGCAAGACGATTCTTTCTGGAAGCGGCGGTGCTGCGTCGTTGTGGGACGCCGACAGTCAAATCAGAAATGTTCCGAGGTTGAAACATCAGAAGGATATCACGGCGGGTGCGTTGAGTCCCGACGGCCGAATCACGGCCACCGCCGGAGCTGACTCGGTGGTACGGCTGTGGGAAACGAAATCGGGGATTCCAATCGG
>CAUZVF010000563.1:0-4854 GCA_963582955.1 Planctomycetota bacterium | reverse complement strand
CGGTGAGAGCGCGTGACTTTCAACAAGAACTCCGTGAGGAGCAGGCTTGGCCGTTGGTGGTGGCGGAGAGGCCCGTAGTAGTGATGACGCCGGGTAATGCCGGTCGAGCGAAGGGGCCTTAGTTCAAGGTCAATGTGCAAAGCGGCATGAGAGCCGGGGGATTGGCATGAGCCTACCAACTCTACCAAAGGTTCAGAAACTGCAGGACACGTTGCATGCCAAAGCGAAGGAATCGCCTGACTTTCGCTTCTACACGCTGTACGACAAAGTGTACCGAGACGACGTGCTGTGGGTCGCCCACCGACGCTGCCTCATTAACGGCGGCGCAGCGGGTGTCGATAGCCAAACGTTCGAGGACATCGAAGCGTATGGCGTCACGAAGTGGTTGGGTGAACTAGCGGAAGAACTCAGAACGAAAACATATCGTCCGAGTCCGGTGCGGAGAGTTTATATCCCCAAGCCGGATGGGAAACAGAGACCGTTGGGAATTCCAACGATCAAGGATCGGGTGGTGCAGATGGCGGCGGTGCTGGTCTTGGAGCCGATCTTCGAGGCCGACCTGCAGCCCGAACAACACGCCTACCGACCGGGACGCAGCGCATTGGACGCGGTTCGCCAAGTCCATTCGCTGATCAACACCGGACACACGGAGGTGATCGACGCGGATTTATCCGGCTACTTCGATACGATCCCGCACGCCGAGTTAATGAAATCGGTGTCACGTCGCATCAGCGATCGTCATGTTTTACGGCTGATCAAGATGTGGCTGGAAGCACCGGTGGAAGAAATCGACGACCGCGGGCGTCATCATCGAACGACCCGGAACAAAGACGAGCATCGAGGCTGCCCTCAAGGCGCTCCGATCTCGCCGTGACCACCCTGCGGGCGGTGCCCGAGTAACCTCTATATGCGTCGGTTTGTTCTCGGTTGGAAAGTGCTGGGACACCAACAACGTCTTCGAGCCCGAATCGTGAACTATGCTGATGACTTTGTGATCTGTTGTCGCGGCACGGCCGATGAGGCCATGTTGGTGATGCGGGACATGATGCGTCGGTTGAAGCTCACGGTGAACGAATCAAAGACGCGACTCTGCCGATTGCCAGACGAATCGTTTGAGTTTCTGGGTTACCGGATTGGCCGCTGTTACTCGCCGAGAACGGGCCGCGCCTACTTGGGCACGCGTCCTTCCCCGAAGAAGGTGCAAAGCCTTTGCCGGGAAATCAGCGAGTTGACGAGCCGACGCCGGACGCTGCTGGATGCGGACACGATTGTGGGTCAGATCAACCGCAAGCTTTGGGGTTGGTCGAACTACTTCTGTCTTGGTCCGGTGAGCAAAGCCTATGCAGCCGTGGACGCCCACGTCTGTCATCGGCTCCGCCAGTGGCTGTGTGGGAAGCACAAAGTACCGGGTCAGGGAACGTCACGATTCCCGGACGCTTACCTGTATGAGGAGTTGGGGTTAACCGATCTCCGTGCGAAAACGCGCAGCTTTCCGTGGGCGAAAGCGTGAATGTCTTGTCCGAAAGCCGGATGCGGGAAATCCGCACGTCCGGTTTGATGAGCGGGATGTGGAAACGGAGCATGGTGCGGCTAGTGAGGCACCGATACCCGAAAGGATCGGCAACAGATATGCTAAACCTAAACCACCGCGCCACATCTCGACTCTACTCAGCCGGAACGCGCTAGCGTCCGGATTATTCACGAATCTGCCGAAATTCGGTGTATCTCCTGAATGTCACAATGTTTCCATCACACGCTCAAAAGACACTCTGTTGGCGAGCGGTCGGCGTAAGCCGACCGGTTTCAAGCGGCGATTCTGGAACCGCCGGGCTGACGCCCACCGCTCGCCTGAATAATCCGGGCTAAGCCATTATTGCAATGGGTTTGCCATTTTCCTATCCGCTTTGCCGATGCCTTTACCGGAGCCTGTTTTCATACCAGACGATATTCCGACTGGTGTGACCGGCGATGGGCAGATCGAGATCCATGTCACCTCTATCTTTCTCTTCGAAACAACGAGTCACAATCACAATACCGATGGCCTACTTAGCGCACCTTGGGTTCTGAAACCGCAATGAGATCAAACCCCAACCCAACGGGGTTTCACAGGAGCGGTTGCAAACCTCGATGGGGCAACAATGTCGTTTGTTCCATTAACTGAGCGTCCGCTTTTTGAATTTACACGTTTGTTGGGAGATCACCGGCGGGCTGGCCCCCAATACTGTTTACAAAAGGCTAAATCGTGTGACTGAAAGAGGTTAAATCCTGATAAGAAACGGGCACAGGCGAGCGGAGGATGTAAGTCCCCCGGTTTGCTGTGAATCGCACACAAACCACCGGGGGACTTACGTCCCCCGCTCGCCTGCAACGTGTGGCAGCGAAATGTGTTACGGCTGTTGTAAACGGTATTGGGCTGGCCCCGGCGGAATCATGAATGACAGCTAGCTAACGCTTACGCACCGTCAGCGTGTCTTCTCAAGACTGACCGGCAGCTCTTCGGCCAGTCGTCGCGTGAGGGCTTCCACGGAAATACGATCGAGGCACATCGGATTGACGATCAATTGGCCAAACGCCAAGCGTCCGTGTCCAACGTAAACTGGAGGACTGCCGTTGCGAAGCCGGCGGCATACTTCGACAGCCGACAAGCCAAGTTTAGATTCATCGAGTGTGATTTCGAGGACCAGTCGTTCTCCGCCGGCGGATTCAACGATCCGGCACTCAGCCGGTTGATCGGCCAAAGCCGACGCGATGGAATTTAACATCTCGCGTTGCTCGGGCAGTTGTTCGTTGTACGTGCCGGATGCGAATAAATCCAAAGCCGTCAGTAGTGCCACGATTTCTTCTTTTGACACCTTCAACGCGCGGCCGATTCCGTGGCGTGGGATTCCCGACAATTTGGACTTGTCGATGAAATCGGCAGGCGGGTCCCACAACTCGAAATGATCGTCCATGTCGAGTAATTGCAACGCCGCCGAAGCGATCAAGTCGCGACGGCCGCACAGAATGCCGGTTGCTTGAGGTCCGCGAATGGCCTTGCCGCCGCTGAATCCGACCAAGTCGGCACCGGTTGCTGGGATTGCCCTCAGGTTGTCGGTCGGCGGCAGTTCTCCCGCCGCATCGACCAGTACGGGAATATTGTGCCGATGCGCCGCTTCGACAAGTTCTTTCAAATCTGGCTGCGAATCGCTCGCGTGGCCGTAGACAACTCCAGCGGTGTTCGGACCGAACGCGGCTTCGTATTCCCAGACCTCGGTACGGCGGACTCCGGCGTTGCTGACGATTTCGTTGAACCCGACTTCCACAAGGAGGGCACCCGATGCGCGAATCGCGTGGTCGTAGCCGCTGCGTTGTTCACGAGCGATCACGAACTCGTGAGGAAAACCGGCGCAATGCGGCAGCCGTTCCATGCGTCCCAGATCAAAGCGGCACATGATGGCGGCGGCACCCAGTGTCAACGCGGCTGCGGATCCGCACGTGACCAATCCCGCTTCCGTGCCCGTCGCCGCGGCGATCTTTCGTGATGCGGCCGCTTGCAGTTGTTCCAACGAGACCCATTCTTTGGCGCCGTCGTGAAATGCCTGCAAGACTTCGGGCGGCATCGGAGCTCCGCCAAGCCGTGTGACCGAACCGCACGCGTTGATGATTGGTTCGACGCCCAATTGTTTGTAGCTGCTCATTGGCAATCTAATCCTCGACGCGGTATTCGTTGATGATGTCTTCGTCCAATTCAATTCCCAGGCCCGGACCGTTAGGGACGGGCACGCGGCCGTCTTCAAGCTGCGGCAGGTTCTTGACCAACTTGCGCATCAGCGGCGAGGGACGCAGGCAGTACTCGACCAAATCACCGTTCGGCACCGATGCCATCCAATGCAGCGAGGCTGTCAGGTTGATTCCCGTGCTAAAGCAATGCGGGACGGCTCGTATTCCGCGGGCTTCGGTCATTTCCGAAACTCGCCGGCAGACTGTCAGTCCACCGCAAAAGGCGACATCCGGCTGTACGACGTGGATGCCGCGATCGATGAGGTCTTCAAAATCCCAATGCGTCACATCGCCCTCACCCGCTGCAATCGGCACGGGCGAGCGTTTGCAGATTTCGGCGTATCCCTGACGATCGTCTTGCGAGAGAGGTTCTTCCAGCCAAGCAATGTTGAGCGGAGCCAACAACTCGGCGCGTTGCAAGCCGGTTTCCCAATCCCAGGCATGGCCGGCATCCACCATCAGATCGCGATCGTTGCCGAGAATTTCGCGGGCGGCCATGACATGTTCCAGGTCGATGTCCGGATCTTTGCCGAACGGCCCCCAGCCAAACTTCGCGGCGGTTAATCCCAATTCGACAAAGTCCTTGGCGAGACTTGCGGTTTCGTCGGACGTGTCGCCAAACAGCACGCTGGCGTACGCACGGACGGTCGTGCGCTGAGCTCCGCCGAACAATTCGTAAATCGGTTTGCCTTCGATCTTTCCCTTCAAGTCCCACAGAGCAATGTCGGCACCGCTGATGGCGTGGATTGCGGCACCGCGGCGGCCGTAGCGATTTGTCTGGTAGTACATTTTCTCCCACAATCGTTCCGGATCGCTGGGATCTTCTCCGACAAGAATCGTCGAGAGTCCATGCCGCCGAGCCGCCGATCGGGGAGCCTCGAAACAAGCCTTGCACACGTACGATTGGCTGGTGACTTCGCCGATTCCCGTCAAACCTTCGTCGGTATGGATCAGTACGACCAACACATCCAATGTGCCGTCTGGGATCGCGTCGACTTCGTGCAGTCGTAAGTGGATCGGTTCGATCTCGGTGATTTTCATTCATTTTTCCCCGCAAACGTATTTTTGCCATTGGATATTCTGGCTTAAGGCGAG
>CAUZVF010000562.1:0-4854 GCA_963582955.1 Planctomycetota bacterium | reverse complement strand
TGCCATCGAGAAGACCTTCATCATTGCCGGAAAGCGGCCGATCAGTTTTCGTTTTCCGATCTGTGTGGGGTTCATCTTCTGTACGGCTTCCAACAAAGCGTACGGCAATTGGTTCAACGATTTCAAGAATTGCTTCTGTAAGCGTGAAGGCCAAATTGTCCCTTTGTTACGGAACAGCAACTCGGAACGAAGGCTTTTTCCGACATGAAGGCTCCACGCCACGGTTTCGACTTCGTCGTCGTTGATCCAGTCAACCAAGTGATTTGTGAACGGCCAAAGTTCCGGAGGAAACATCGACTCATGGTGAACCCGCAAATCCGTTGGCTCGAACAACAGTGTGAAATGACGGCTTTTGTCGGTTTGCAGCAACAGCTTTTCAAGTCCCACATTGGCCAGAGCCGGGGAATCCTTCGACTCGACCATCTGTCCGGCGTATTCTTTCGGAGCGATTGCAAAAGTCCGAGTGTCTTTCAGTAAATACGCATTCGTATCACCAAGATAAACGGGATATCCGAATTCCTCGGTCCGGATGCCCTGAAATTCCAGCAGCAGTTCTGATTTCTTGGCAGGTTCCACCAACCGGACAACGGTCGCGATTTCGGGTGGAGTTCCCTTTTGCCCTGGATACAAACAGATCAGCGCCGATTCGATCTGCGACGGTTCGCGACGGCATACCACCTTGAGTTGCGTCGCGATCCAATCTCCCAGTGTCGGCAGGCAATACCGGAATTCTTCCTCGATGCCGCCTTCTTTCCACAAATCCGCCGGGCGAAGGTGGATGATGATCCGCGGACTCATTGGCACCATTAACAGTTCGATGGGTCGCGCGGCTTCGACCGGATCAGCCTCGGCGACAACATCGGGCTTGTCCGATTCATCGAGATCGCCGTCGTTGTTTGAATCGTCCGCCGCGACATCTTCCGCAGCCGACGGGAGATACGGCATTGCAAAGTACACGCCGCCACCAACCAGCACCGCAGTCACGACGCCCATGATAATCGTCGCGTTTCTGCGTTTCGCGCTCTTGCGCCGCAATTCTTTCAGCCGGGCCTCGCCGCCGGCCTCCTCAGAACTATTGATCGCGGCCAGCACATCAATCGGTGCGTCCTGATGAGCGGCAGTCGACTGAGGCTGTAAAACCGGTGCGTTGTCGGGCACCCATTGCGCGGCGGCTCCGACAGCCGCCGGTGGTTGAGATTCCGCTGCCGCCGCCGTGTCGGCCAATTCCAATTCGACTTCTTCCGGCTCATTCAGAACGAATGAATGTCGGCACTTCGGACACCGGCCGCGCCGCCCCAACAACTTGCGGTCACGCAGTTTCAGTTCCTTGCCACATTCCGGACACGGTATCAGCAAGCTACTCATTGGTCCGTCCGAACCTCTTTTTCCTTCGGCGACGAGTCAACGAAATCCCAATCCTCACCTTGCGCTATGGTAAGCGTTAATGCGGCGTTTTGCCAAGCACGATCTCGCGACGATGCCATTGAGAATTCTCTACGGCGAGCGGCGGATAAATTTACCAGCAGCAACCGGACGCTAACGCGTCACGGCTGATGAAATCAGCCGATGGGCGCTAGCCCAATGGCACTCACTTTACCCTCCCCTTGGGAGGGTCGGACGCGGTAGCGGCCGGGGAGGGTTGATCGAAGTCAATCGTCTTGCGTCAAATTGCAACGCTCGTCCCTCCCCGCTCGTCTCTCGCGACCCTCCCAAAGGAGGGTGAAAACCAAAGTGAGTGGCATTGGGCGCTAGCCCACGGTTCTCAAGCGGTAGATTCTCACCCGCCGCTGGCCTAAAACAGCGACCGTGGTTCTTCGTCGGCGAATGGATGGAGTGGTCCAATCCCTTTTGGTTTGGGAAGTGCGTTGACCAACGCGATTGCCATCCCCAGATCGGCTGAACTTGTCAACTTGATATTCATCGGCCAGCCACGCACCACTTTGACCTTGTGTCCAAGTTGCTCGACAAGCTGTGCCTCGTCAGTGGCATTCAATTCTCCGCGTTTTTCGAAGGCTTCCAGCAACAGTTCACGACGAAACACTTGCGGAGTTTGCGCGGCCCACAGTCCTTCCCGCGAAATCGTTTCAACAATCTGGTTGTCGGCATCAACTCGCTTTAACGTGGCCGACGCCGGCAATGCGGGAATAGCGGCACCATTGGCCTCGGCCGCCTGAAAAACTTCGGTTACCCAATCTCTTGTGATCAAAGGCCTTGCCGCGTCGTGAATCGCGACAAAGTCGACATCGTCCCGGACTTGTTGCAACGCGTTGTAAACCGACTCGGCGCGAGATGCTCCACCTTCGACAATCTCGATCTCCATGAACGCGAGGTTCGGTCGGAATTTCTCTTTGAACCACTCCATGTCGTCTGGCGAAATCGCGATCAACGATTGCACGACGTCGTCACGATTAACGAACACTTCGGCCGCGCGGACCCAGACGGCCCGTCCCTTCAAGTCGATAAACGGTTTCTTGCGTTTGTTCGGGTCGCGGAACCGCGTACTCTTGCCAGCAGCCGCAAGAATCACAGCAAATCTCGCCATGACAGACCCTTTCTCTACAAAAAAATAACGTGGTGGGATAGTAACACACTTAGCCACCGGTGATACGGCAAACACGGAGAAACCCGTGCCTGGCGCCGTGCCGCTCACAGTTGCCAAAGAGTGAAATGACCCCATTACCGTGCATTTCAACGGGATCTGCATGGCTTGTGGTCAATCCGTTTTTGGATAGAGTGGTCTCCATGCGTGACGAGTAACACACCGGAACGGAACAACTCGACGAATGCCCAACAATCAGAATCTCGATGCCGATCGAAAGATCGTTAAATCCCAGAATAATTCCATTCGAACGGCCATCATCCTGGCAGCCGGTATGGGAGTTCGTCTACAAGATCGGGGCAAGCTGACGCCCAAGGGGTGTCTGTGCCTGGGTGAAGAGTCGATTGTCGAGGAGTCCGTTCGGCGACTGCTGGTAGTGGGAATCGAGCGGATTGTGATTGTCACGGGGCACCTCGCCGAACAGTATGAGCCCTTGCGGGACCGGTATCGTCAGGTGGTTCAATTGGTCCACAACCCGCACTTTGCGGATTCGGGCAGCATGTATTCGCTGTACTGTGCCCGCCACTGCGTGGACGAAGCTTTCCTGCTACTCGAATCTGACATCGTTTATGAACCCCGCGCACTCACGGCATGCCTGGAATCTTCCAGCGACAACGCCGTGTTGTTGTCTGATTTTTCGAACACAAGCGATGAGTGTTTTGTTGAGACGCGAAATGGCCGACTCGTCGCGATTTCCAAGAATCGGGAAAGCCTCGGTTCCGAAGTACCCGGCGAGATGGTTGGCATTTGCAAGATTTCCCGATCGCTGTTCTCAATGATGCTCGACACGGCTGAGCAACAATTTCGGACAACGCGCCACCTGGACTACGAAACGCATTGGCTGGTTTCGGCGGCGCGGGACGTGCCCATTTCGTGCCCGCTGGTTGAGGATTTGGTGTGGTGCGAGATTGACGATGAAACGCATCTCACCCACGCACGCAACGCGATTCATCCAGTCGTTCAGAAACACGACGCAGAGGCAGGCGTCCGCGAAAGCCAGCGACTGCGAAGTAACCTCGCCAATTTCAAGACAGTCGGATTCTTCGGCGAGCGGGACTTGATCATCCGCCACATGCGTGATTTCTTCGAAACCGTGAATGAGCACTCGGTTCGTGCCTGTATTATGTTCGGCACGCTGCTGGGGAAGTTGCGGCACAACGACTTTATCCCCTGGGACGACGATGTGGACATTGTCGTCTTCGACTTCGACGAATTTCTGGAACGCTGCGCACCGGAACTCGAGCGACGCGGCTACGCTGTCGAGCTGGACGTCCGGCAGGGCAAAAGAATGGGATGCCGCATCTTCCGTGAAGATAGTGCGAAGGTCCCCGGGAAGCCTCGCGTGCGGTTCCCCTGGATCGGAATCTGGGAGCACGAACTAAAGGACGACGCACTGATAGTGCTCCCGCCCGAAGAGACACAATATCGGCTGGAAGATTTTCTGCCCATTCGGAGAACGGAATTTCTCGGCGCAACTGTCGGCGTTCCACACAATCCGACGGCAATCCTGAATACGTATTTTGGGTGCGACGATTGGATGCGAGTTTGCCAACTGCCATACCGGGATCATCGGAACGGCGGCGAACTGACAGGCTTTTCCGACGACAGGTTCAAGTTGCAGACCGTGCTGGACTATCTCGCCTCCGAGCGTTTTCCCGTTCTCAGTGACATGGCCAAGAATGACGCCGAATGATGATCAGTGGAAGTACCCCACGCTGGCCAAGCCTGAGTCGGACGGCGCCTTCTGTTATTACATTCAACGGCGCATTTCCATTTGGTTTTCGGTTCGCCTCGCCGGCCGCATCAGCCCCAACGCGGCCACCGGACTGGACCTGATCTTCGGCGTCGCGGCCGCCGTGCTGGTGCTGTTGGATTACTGGTTATGGGGCGTAGTACTAATTCAGTTGTTTGGGATCTTCTCGTGCGTTGACGGAGAGATCGCCCGAATTCAGGGACGCTCGTCCAAGATTGGCGACTTCCTGGACACGTTGACCGACCGGGTCGCGGAACTGCTGCTTGTGGGCGCGATCGCGTTCTCTCTGCGCGATCGCGTGGATGATCCCGTGAGCGCGCTCACTGCGGGATTCGTGCTCCTCGGAGGTATCTTCGTGCTGACGACCAGCTCCGAGAAATTTCGCTCGGTCTGGCAAATGGCGTATCCCAAACGTCGGCTCGAACCATTGTTCTGTCTCTTTTGTGCGGGAAGTGAAGGCCGCCTGTTGATGTTGTCGATTGGACTGATCGTGAGCGAACTC
>CAUZVF010000561.1:0-4857 GCA_963582955.1 Planctomycetota bacterium | reverse complement strand
TCGTCAGGAAGTTGCTTCAGTTTGATACGCCGCATCACTTGATTCAAGCGATACAACAAACGCGGCGGATCCAGATAATCTCGCAAGAATTGCTCGCTGTGAAACCGAGGGATCAAGATCGCCAAGTTCCGTGTTGGAAATTGCGCCATTTTGTTCACGGTATTTTGCACTGTCTCTGGATCGATTTGACTGAGTGCTTCGTAGTAACTGTCCAAGAGTCCTGACTCTTTTTCGATCAGCACGCCGTCCAAAATCAGTTCGGTGACAATGTGCCCCAGAAATCCGGGCCGAAATCCGTCCTCACGTCCCAGCACGTCACGGAATAGAATTGTCAGTTCACCAGTGATTTCAAAAAATGCTCGAGTCTGATGGAACCAGCGGTCATCCTCGAGATGCTGCAAGACGCCGGCGGCAATCTGGGCCTCGTGAGAATCCGACTGATCGGCAAACGGAGACACACGCCGTGACCGCATGCGGACCTTGCGATCCGCAACCGACAACCAGTCGGGAATCGCCGTTCCCGCGAGAAAATAGGGCCGGTCGACAAACCGAAGTCCGTGAGCGAAATAATTCATTGTTCGTGCAATCTACACCACGCACGGTTGAATTTGACACATATCGTCCCACGTGGGATAAAAGAGGTCCAAGCAAGTGTCAACCTCTGCTGCGTCAGGTATATACCAGCTTGTGGTTGCGGCCCAAGGCTACGCTGGGCTACTCTGAATTGATCAGCGAAATTGCAGTTTTAAGACTGCCAACAATGACTCGTTTAATGGCAAGCCGAAGGCGACGGTGTCGTCGACAAAAGCCGTCGCCTTGGGCTTGCCGTTAAACGATGGAATGTGACATTCTTGACCGCGCGAAGTATCACAGTGAAGTGATCATGCGTGGTATAACTGAAGGCTCACACACATGTCTTCTAATCGATTGAAACTTGCGATTGTTGCACGGCATCCCAGCGTCCACGTGCAAGACGGATGGGCCGAACTGTCGCGTTTCCTCGAAAAGCAGGAATCCGTCGACATTGTCGCGACGGCGATTACCGAGGATCTCTCGGCCGATGGCTTGGATATTGATTTGGTCGTGGTTCTAGGCGGCGACGGCGCGATTTTGCGAGCCTGTCGTCAGTTGCGCACGAACCAGCGCCCCATTATTGGCATCAATTTTGGCCGGCTAGGATTTTTGGCGGACCTTTCGCTGGAAGAATTCCGCGATCGATTCGACGCGATCAAGAACGGTGAATTCCAGGTGATCGAACACTTGATGTTTGAATGTGAATTGTTGCATTCCGATGGCACGTCAGAAAAATTCTTGGGTCTGAATGAAACGGTCCTCAGTTCGGCCGCGGCCGTGGGGATGATCGACATCAATCTTGCAATTAACGATGAACCCGTGACGACCTACAGCGGAGACGGCTTGATCATCAGCACTCCGGTCGGCTCGACTGGTCACAGTCTGTCCGCCGGCGGCCCCTTGCTGAAACAAGATCTGAATGCCTTCGTCATCACGCCTATTTGCCCGCACGCGCTGACGAATCGTCCGCTAATCGACCACGCCGACGTCGTTTTTACGCTGACACTGCCCGAGGTGCGAGAAGGAGTCACACTGGTGATTGACGGGCAAATCCGACGTCCGCTCATGGAAGGCGATTCCGTTCAGATTCGCAAGGCGGATTTCACGTTCAAATTGGCCAAGACGCACGGCCACAGCTATTACTCGACCTTGAACAAGAAACTTGGTTGGGGAGGCCAGCCTCGATACCGAAATCGATAGCCCAGACTCGGGGAAATCGGCCAGTTTGGCGTATTTGCGTTGTGACCGACCCCTGCAGCCGCACGGCCCCGGTCTGGCGGCGTTCCAATCAACGATCGGAAACTGTTATAGCGCCAAGTCGTGCGAACTTCGTGCCGCGCTCCCCGCCGGAAGTTGCCGGTCGCACGCAATAGCGTTTCGGAGACTATCGCGGCAACTTCCTCTGGGTCGCGGTTAAACGAGTTGACGGGCTGCCGAAGTTTGCCGGAAACTGATCTCCAACGGTTTACGGCCATTTGCTAGCATTCGCCGGCCGACGTTCTGTATCGACTGTAGCCGGAGCCGCAAGACTTCGGGGATTTGAGGGGTTACCACAGCCCGAAGTCTTGCGATTCCGGCTACAAAAGGGTTTTGCAACGACCTCTCATCAAAGTGTCTTGCTGACCAGATGTTTCACGGACGAAATTACGAAAGGACTCTTGAATGGGCATTCGACTTTTATTTTGCGCGATTTTGAGCGTGATTGCGGCATCGGCTGTGTCATTTGCCGACAAAACGGATGCGCCGGAAAAAGACACGGCGGCGAATTCGAAGTCCGATGACGGCGGCAAGAAGTACGCTCTGCAATACAAATTCTCGCCCAATCAATTTGTACACACCAAAGTCCGCTTCAAGACTTCGATGACGACGCAACACCGAGATTTCATCCAGAAGACATCGGATGACACCGCGACGCGTCGCCATTTCCGCGTGGTGTCGGTCAATTCCAAGGGGATCGCCACGCTCGAAACGACGCTCGACCACGTTCGAATGCAAGTACAATTCGGCGACAGCGAACCGACCATCTTCGACAGCAGCGAGGATATCAGCAAAGCCGGGCCGTTTCGGAATGTCTGGAAGTCGATCGGTAAGCCACGTGCTCGCTTTCAGTTCACGCGCCGCGGTGAATTGCTCTCGGTCGCTCTGTTGCGCGGCGCCGCCACTCAGCGAAGATCACGGGAACAAGTTGAAGCCGACGCGAAACAGAATTTCCTGATCGTCCTTCCCGAAGATCCCGTAGCCGTGGGAGACTGGTGGCACGACGACATCAAAATTCGCGTCTTTTTGCCGGACAACAAGAAACTGCAAAAGACGATCTCGTTGCGGCGTAAGTACAGTCTCGAAAAAGTCGAGGATTCGATTGCCACGATTAGTCTGAAGACAATCACTCTGACCCGAATCGGAGCCGCTCAGATCGAGGCGCAGTTGATTCAGAGAACGCCGTCCGGCACAATTCTATTCGATATCGAACAGGGCCAAATCATCTCGCGCGAATCCCGCGTCGACAAAGTCGTGATCGGAGCACTGGGGACTCCACAAAGTTCGATGAGGGCAACCAGTTTTCGGCGAGAGAAACTGGTCGAACCGGGCAAGGTCGCTCAAAACCGCTAACCCGAATTATTTTGGTGAGCGGTCGGCGTCAGCCAAATATCGTTGAATGAGTGTTGGATGTTGCTGGATTCGCAAGAATTTAGAATGTGTGCGTGCCCGAATTCTTGCGAATCCGGCTACCACAGAATTGTTCGTTAGATGATAGCGAAGGCGTTTGGGGGGCCATCGAATTGGCTTTCGCGCCATTTGGAATTTGTCATGAAGAGAGTTTCGCTTTCGACTCAGACAACCAGTCTCTTGCAGACGGCACGCCGTGTTGCCAAGGACTGTGAAGCCGAGTCGATCGTGGTGCTCGCCGATCTTCCCTACGATTTCAAGGAATTCAAGAGAATTCTGAAATCAGTCCGCCTGTTGATTGCAACCGATAAACCTGACGTTCAGCGGGCGGCGACGGATGACGAAATTGATTTGGTTCCATTGCTGCACGAACCACAAACACGGCAATTGCAGTTGTCTCAGGTGTTGCTGGAAGCCATCGCCGATGATCTCTTGCGGCCGGGCGACACGATCGTGGCGCTGTATTCGGGTTTCGAGCGGGACATGCTCGATTCGCTCAGCGTCATCAACCTCGGCGAGCATCTGGCCAAGCTGACGTCGCGAGACCTGCAGCGGCTTGAGACTCATGTTCCACTCGAAACGTTGCGGATTGTCGTCGACATCGCGGTCGACATCGGTCGGGAAGGACGAGAAGGCAGACCTGTCGGCACGCTGTTTACCGTAGGGAATCACCGTAAGGTACTCGAATTGTCTTACGAAGCCGTGCATGACAACTTCAAAGGCTATTCGAAAAAAGAACGGTCACTCCGTAACCCGCGTGTCCGCGAGAGCATTAAGGAAATCGCAAAACTTGACGGTGCCTTCATTGTCTCATCCGATGGCATCATGCAATCCGCCGGACGCATTTTGTCCGGTCCGAAAGACCAAACGATCACACTCTCGAAAGGCCTGGGAGCCCGACATTGGGCGGCCGCCGCCATCTCGAAGGCGACCAACGCGATCTGTATCGCCGTCTCGGAATCAAACGGTACGGTCCGAATCTTTCAGGACGGAACCGTCGTTCTGCGGATCGAGCCTTTGGATCGCGCTATGAAGTGGCACGATGTCGAGACCGAACCTCCACCCAGCAGTGATTGACGAACGCACGTTGGAATTTGACTGCGTCCGGCCCTCAAAAAAGTGAACTACAGTCTCGTCTTCCCCCGTTTTCGAAGATTTGCTATTAACCACCGCCTTTTTCGCGATTACGTCGCGATCAGTGCAAAGATTCCCTCTCAACTTCTCATTTCCAACTCGAATTCGATCCTGGGGAAGGATTCCCATGCAGAATTCAATTCTGAAACTCACGGCTTTGGTTGGCGTGGCCGCCATTGGTTTTTTGTGCGTCTTGCAAGCTCAACGCGGCCTGCAAAACATGCCGGGACCGTCAAATGACGACCTTGTCAGCAACCTGACGGAAAACACGCAGCCCGAATTGTCGGACACCGATGATGGGCCAATCGATTCGTCGTTGGTGCAACTTGGCCAGAGTGAACCGTTTCCGGATTCGTTTGTGGAATCCACTTCGCCGGACTCGACCGAGTTTACAGCGCCGGCAACGCAACGCACTCAGGAAAAATCGAGTCGGGAAGTTGACCCGGTCAATCCATTTGCCGAGATCGAATCAGCCGCGAGCGA
>CAUZVF010000560.1:0-4870 GCA_963582955.1 Planctomycetota bacterium | reverse complement strand
AGGCAGGATGTGCCCATGTGCGGCCGATGATGTTGGTGCGAGACTGTTCGATGTAGCCCTCTGAATTCAAGCGAACCAGAATCAAGTCTCCGTCCGAATTCAGGATAATCGCACGGTCGGCGTCGTTCAGCCACACCATCGTCGCTTGCGGGTTCCGCCCTTTCGGTGTCATGCGGTTGTCGTCGTCCCATCGCTTTTTGCCCGTCGCCAGATGAAAGCACGTCAAACCATGGCGTTTGTCGAGCAAATAAGCATGCCCGTCGCGATAGAGTGGTTGAGACATCAGGCCGCGCAGATTTCGACGGTCATGCCACTTGACTTGTACGTCTGAAGGCTGATCGCCGAGGTGAATCGCTTTGGTGCCGTCGTAATAACTGCTGACGAGAATCAGGTCTTCCTGAAAAATTGGATGGGCGATTGCCGTGCCGTAATTGACTTCGAACGGAACGGTCCACAGCAGTTTTCCGGTGCGTGGGTCGAGACCTCGAACATTGCTCGGAGTCCAGCCGACAAGTTGTTGCGTGCCAGCATGATCGATCAAGATTGGCGTGGCATAACCGGCGCCATCGGGTAGGCCGCGCCAACGTTCTTCGCCCGTGACTCGATCGAAAGCGATGTAGCAGCCGTTGGGTTTCGATCCGGGATGGACGATCACGGTGTCTTCAAAGATGACGGGCGAAGCACTCAGTCCCCAAATCGGCACCCGCGCCGCAAAGTCACGCACGAGATCTTTCGACCACACAATCTGGCCGTTCGACACATCGAGACAATACAAATGTCCGAGTGCGCCGAGCGTGTAAACGTGGCCGCGATAAACAGTCGGCGTCGCGCGCGGGCCATTGTCATAACTGACGTTGTCATAGTCCGCGGGATACGAATGCGACCAAAACCGTTTGCCGGTAACAGCATCGAAACACAAGACACGCTCGATGTCTTTCGGCTCACGTTGGCGGTCCATGACGTAGACACGGCCGCCGGAAACGGCGATGCCACCATAACCACCACCGAGTTCCTGCCGCCAAGCTCGCTGCAATCCATCTTCCGGCCATCTTGTCTGAAGTTTCGGAGCCCGCCACGTTCCATCGCCACGCGGGCCGCGCCATTTCGGCCAGTCTTCACCGGAATTCGGCGATGGTTGGCGATCCAAATTGGTCGTCACGGTCGCGGCTGATGACCGATGTTTCGGCTTACCGGCTGCGGCAACCGTGGGATCAAGCCGCGCGCCTTCCGATGTCAGCTCGCAGACAACTCGCATGCCGAGGGCATAGAATCTGCCTTCGGGTATGTCGGCATAACGAAACGCGCTGCGGCAGTCGCGACCGTCGCTGTACCAGTCTCCGCCGCGGATGACGGGTGACGTTCCTTTTGACGGACCCTTGGGATCCTCCCGCGGAGAATCGCGGTAGTATTCACGGCCAAACTTGTCCATGCACCACTCGTGCAAATTGCCGTGCATGTCGTACAGACCGAACGCGTTGGGTTTGTAGGAACCGACCGTCGTGGTACGGTTCAGAAACCGGCTTTTCTTGGCATCGCCAAACGGGTGAATTCCATTAAAGTTTGCCTGTGTTGAAGAAAGCGAATTGCCGTAATGAAACACCGTCTTCGTGCCGCCGCGGCAAGCATATTCCCACTCAGCCTCTGTTGGCAGCCGATAGACTCGACCAGCCTTTTTCTCAGTCGGAAGGTTCGATAGTCGACGACAAAGCTCGATGGCGGCGTACCAAGTCACGTTGTCAACGGGAAGCCGCGAACAATCCAAATCTGCCGGTGCATCCTTCAGCAACGCCTTGCGAGTAAACGAACTGGGATTGGTCTTCATCAGTCCTTCGAATTCCGCTTGAGTGACTTCGTAAACACCCAGGTAGAAAGGTTGGCTGATACGCACCCTGTGCTGCGGCATTTCGTCATCGCGGGCGCCCGGATCTGTTTCAGCTGATCCCATCAGAAACTCGCCGGCGGGAATCCGGACAAACTTCATTTCAATGGAATTCGTGATCCGGTCGGCAGCCAACTTCTTGTCCGCGGCATCAAGGCGGTGCGACTCCGCTAGACCGAATTCGACGATGACGATCAGTGCTGCGAGAGTGACTCTCGGAATTTGGCGCGACATCAGAACCCCTGACGCTCGAAGAACGGTTTCATGGCAGCGTTATATTCGGAACCGCCTTCCTGAAAATGTCCCATGAAAAAGTACGGAACCGATCCTCGCCGCACCATTTCGTCAACCCACTGGGCGCAGATCATCTGTTGAATGACATTGCCGACGACTCCCGACGTTGGACAAATTCCGCCCTCGTGCCCCTTCATCTCGACGACGCCACCGGTTTCGGGTGAGTGGTTGTCGAATCCCACGTCGGCGATATCGAGCAATCGGCCGGCTGGACGGACGCCATCCGATTTACTTGGACCAATGCCAATCACATAGGCACCTTCGATTTGCTTTTCGACCGCCAATTGAACTTCTGGTTTGTAGGACGGAGAAATCGCGTTTACGAACAACACGTTCTCTTTTTTGGACTTAATCCAATCTCCCGCATTGACGACCATCGGACCGGAAGCGACGTGCGTGATCTCGGATTCAAATCCTTTGTATTCAATGCTCCGCATGAACCACCTCCCGCCGGCTCGCATGCGTCGAGCCATCGCGACGGCTGTTTCACGAATGCGTTCGCGATCTAGTTTGATCCGTTTGACGCGCTCGGTCAGTTTGTCGAGATAGGCGATGCTCTGTTCCGCGGGCTTCGGATTCTTGTTCGACAGCTTGTCGGCGATCTCGGCGTTGATCATCCAAAACAACGCACCCGATCCCGTTCCGCTGGACGGGCAAATGGCAAACTCGGGAATCTCGGGCGCATGTACGAGCCCTTGTTGATAGGGCACGTGCGTGTGCAGAATCGCGTTCGAGACATCCTTCAGCATCAATCCATCGGGATTGCTGTGCGTGGTGTCGGTGAAACCGCGTGGACGGAACTCGTTGTCTTGATAGTTAACCGCGACACAGACTACGTAAACGCCTCGCTCGCGTGCCTGAAGTACCGACTTGTTGCAGTCATTCGTAAAGACCATGTCTCCCTTCTGCAATTGGTCGAACTTCTCGTGATTTTTCAAGAGCCGCGGATTTCCTCGTCGGCTTGACTGATGCTCGTAATGCGGCATGTGCCCCGAATCCATCGAAGTCCACACCGTGCGACCGTTGCGCATCACGCTGGCGGCACGGGCACTGAGTTCTCCCACATGCTCGACCTCACCGTGAAGCCGCCCGAGGATTTCGAGCGTTCCTTGATAGTATTCATCCATGAAGAGAAGCGTATGTCCAAAATTACATTCCGGGTCATTGTCGAATGACGTTTTGGTACGGACATCGGCATGCGTCGGGCTTGGCGCTGTCAATGATCCGACTGCGGCACCCGCAACCAAAGTGGCTCCAGCATGCAGAATTTCTCGGCGAGTCGATACAGACATTTGCTTCTTCCATACACAAATAGGCTTTAGCAAGTGGGTCGTCGCAACTTGCACGGACAATTGATCGTGTGCCGACGACGAGAGTGCTGACATTGCTGTCGTACGAGATAACATCTTACGTGAGGTATCCGCGTGTTGCACGCTCGGAGAGTGTTGTCGGATCCCGCAACGACGCCTTTGAGATTTGGATCGAAACGGCGGATCGCACGGTCACCAACAAATCGATGCTCGTCGCGAATTGAACTACAGATTCCGCGCGTCCGAATGTCCTGGTGCGGCGACAAACTTCGTAACGAGTCTGCCGCTATCTCGATACCAAATGCCAACTTTTCCGTCGAAACTACCGGTTCTTTGGATCGGCAGCCTACCGATGAATTGATGTTGCAAACCCAGCCACTGTAGTTGTGCGCAAATCGGGCTATTCGTTTTGACCTCTCGCCGCTATTAAGGAGCCGAAACAAATTGTCACAACGATGTCTCGGTAGTGAAATCGTAATGTATTGCAATTCCGCAGTCGCCTACGGCTTGCCGTTAAACGAGGAACTTGATTTTTCCCACTTTAGGTCAGGCTGTGCCTGACGGCGCTTGAGTGTTGATGTCTTTGGCGGAATTTGGCGTCCTTGGATTCCAATTTCGCTTGGCACTCCAAATCGTTCGGCATGCCTAATGTCCGTCGTCGCTTTGTCCCAGTAAGACGGGTCTCTTTATCCTGGTGACACGCAACAGCGTCGGTTTCTGTGCGAGATTCCAGCTTGTGGGAAGTTTGTTTCGTCGATGCCTACCTGCTGCGTGGGCCGTTTCAACGGAATGTGCCGTCTTGGCGGAACTAAAACAAGACGACATTCCGTCAGGCACTGGGAGCAGGCAAAAGAAAAAGCCCGGCGTTTGGTTGGGACGCCGGGCTTTGCGGGAGCAGTTAGATGCATCGTGTGGAGGCGGCGGCAATTCGAGGGGAATGTGTTGTTGCCGCCACCATTGACCGGGGCGTCGCTCCCCTCGGGTGGCGCTTCCGGCAATATCATCGTGGGTGACACTAGCGGGGGAAGCGGTGCCGTATTGGGGACGTGGCAGGTCTCGGGCGGTACGCCCGTGCCGGAACCATCGAGCCTCCTGCTGCTCGCACTCGGCACGGCTGGATTTGGGCTCCGCCTGCGCCGCCGACGTCGGACTTCAGAAACCATTCCGCAATCGTAAGATGAGCAAGCTTAGAAACTGGGAAAGAACTAGTTCCCGATTTTGCTGATCGTTTAACGGCAAGCCGCAGGCGTCCGCGTGTTGTTGAACTTCCCCAGTTTTAGTGGGCGCGGTGTTAGGGTTAGTTGGGGCAGTTAATCTGTGCATGGAAATGTCCTTGGAGGATTTGCCTTCGTCGGAGCCGGTCGTCGGTCACTCGCCCCGCGCTTCT
>CAUZVF010000559.1:0-4872 GCA_963582955.1 Planctomycetota bacterium | reverse complement strand
AGGTAATCCGCACGTGATCCTGATCCAGCGGCTCAATCAGCGGTCCACCTTCGGGCTCTTGCCCTGCAGCATTTGCCGTCATCAAAAAGACCAAGGCGACCACAACGTAAATGTTTGAGCTTGTTTTCATCATTGTTACGCACCTTTCCAGCTTTCATCGGCAAACGTACGCCGATTGTAGCATCATGGAAATCGCGAGGGAGCCGCTCGACGCAATTGACAGTATACCGGCGAACAAGATGTTTTCGTATTGGTTCGCGGGGCGAACAACGACTTTTGGTTGCAGGCTCGTCGCGTTAGGTTACGCTACACAGTGCAACGTCGAACCTAAACTGTGTGACACACGATCTTCTAGGAGTATTCAAGTGCGCCATCCTTCAAGCATCATCCTATGCGCCGCGCTAATCGTCACCGCAAGCATTGTCTTCTTGGCCAAATCTCCGGCACGCGCTCAAGAGACGCAACCGGTAGGAAAGTCGAAGGCCGATCAGCAACGCAACGCGGAATTGCTGAAAGGCTATGACTACAGCAAGTATCCGTCGGCACTGACCGGATACACGGGACAAGACCGCCAACAAATCGTCTTCGAGCGTCGCGAACATGCAATTCGAGTGCGCGTCGGTCCGCGCGGGAACTACAAAGCGGGACTCGCGGAGTTGCCCGATGGGAAACTCGTGCTGGCGGCCTGCCGCAACAACAATGATCCCGATCCGACGAAGAAGCGATTCCTGATTCACGTCTACCAGTCTGCCGATCAGGGACTCACGTGGAAAGAGATCAACAAGACGCCGTTGTTCGGCAAAGAACCGAGCCTGACGGCATTGCCCGATGGTACGCTGGTGATGTCGGCGCAGAAGGGTTATTTCGGACCGGGCTCGAAGGCCAAGGAAGCGATCAACATGGCCCGCAGCAAGGACGGCGGACGGACGTGGGAATTGTATGATCTTCCCGGAGCGGACTATCCACGCAACATGATGGTTGAAAAAGATGGTTCGCTGTTGTTTGTCCGTGCCATGAAGTCCGACTGGAGCGACAGCGGCGACGGCAGCCCGAACTTAGAATTGTGTCGCTCGAAGGACGGCAAGACGTGGCAGTTCTCCGAAGGCGCCGTCGATTGGAACTATGCCGCATTCGGAGAGGTGTCGGCGATCCGGCTGAAGGATGGCCAATTGCTGGCGGCACTCCGTCGGCAGATTCCAAAAACCAAGGGTGAAGGATTTGAGGATACGGTCATCACCGAGTCGTCAGACGACGGCAAGACTTGGTCCAAGCCGCACGTGATGGTCAACACGGCCGAAGTCCACGTCTACTTGACGCAGCTTGAAGACGGCCGCATTCTGGCCACTTACTCGAACTATCACCTCCCGTGGGGTGCCTATGCGATTGTCAGCAAAGATGGCGGAAAGACGTGGGATCGCGATCATCCGATCCGCTTGACGGCATCGGCCGATCTGTACGTCGGATGGCCCGTCACTTTGCAACTGAAAGATCGCAGTTTGATCACCGTCTCCGCCCTCACCGCGTATCTGCGCCAGCCGCCGGAAACCACCGCCACGGAAGTCGTCCGCTGGCGATTGCCGTAGTAGACGCCGTCGTCGGAATTCGTTGTTTAACCCGTAGCCGAAGGCGAGGTCGTCGCACGAATTAACCTCGCCTTCGGCTGCGGGTTAAACGAGCAGAACCGTTATTCTCATTTCAACAATGGATCACCAACGAGAGAGAAACTATGCTCGCCCGATACTGTTTCCTGTCGATACTTTTGACCTGTCTCTGGCCGCATGCGGCTCAAGCTCAAAGCCGCAAGGCTCCGCCGGGGATGTTCAAGGATCTGGACGATGCCATCGTCGGTGACGCGCTGATCCTGCACGGGAAACAGCTCTTCATTGACGACTACGTCATCGCCGAACTGAAAGGCGTAAATAAGGTCCTCAACCAGCCGGTAAAGCATCGAAAGAACCCGCTGCTTGTGCGAGACCGGCCATGGGAAGAAAGCGGTCCTGGCTACGGCACCGTTCACTACGACGCCGACGAGAAGTTGTTCAAGATGTGGTACACGTTTTGGCGCAAGGTCGAGGGGACGTCGACGTCGCTGATGTGCTACGCAACTTCAAAGGACGGGATCGCATGGACAAAACCCGTCACCGACAAACAGGGCGGGACGAACGTGCTGCGGCATCCGCCGATTCAAGGATTCCAGTGCCCCGGCGTGTTCAAAGACCCCGTGGAGCGTGACCCGGCTCGCCGCTACAAGATGTTGTTCAGTTGCAATCCTGACGGCACGGCCAAGACGTGGATGACCAGTGCCGCGTATTCGGCGGATGGGTTGCACTGGGAACCGGTCAAGCCGACCGCCCTCATCCCGTTTAGCGACACGCAAGTTTGTCCGTTCTGGGATCGCCGCCGCCAGCGGTACGTGGCGATCCTAAGATTCGGTCCGCCCAATACGCGGATCATCAGCCGCACGGAAAGCCATGACTTTCTGCACTGGTCGCCGAAAGTGACCGTGCTGCGGCGCACGCGGATGGATGCGCCACTCCTGACGCAGTTTTACCAAATGGCTCCGTTTCCCTATGGCGACGTGTATTTCGGCTTAATCGCCGCTTATCACAGCGAAACGTTGAAGCCGATACCACCCGACAAACCGTGGACCGATCGCAAAAACCTACAACTCACATTCAGCCGCAACGGCATTACCTGGCAGCGCGTGGGCAAACAAGGTGCGATTCCAGCACGCGAACTGCAACAGGATCGCGACTGGCAGCGAGTCGCTGAGGATGCTGTCTTTCTGCCGTACGGCGCCAAAGACAAGGCGTGGGACTGGGGAACGGTTTCGCCGTATTTCACACCAGAGCCGATCATCGTTGGTGACGAGATCTGGTTCTACTACATGGCTCAGAACGGACGGAACTGGTGGAACTACACCGGCGATCCGCCCAAGAAAGATCCCGACGCCAAAGAACCACGCAAAGGCGTTGGGCTGGCGACGCTGCGTCTCGACGGATTTGTTTCCGTGGAAACGGTAAAGCAGGGAACACTGACCACAAAACCGCTGGTGTTCCTGGGCGATACGCTCGTTGTAAATGCCAATGCAGAAGGCGGCTCGCTCGTTGTCGAGGCCCTCGATGCCGACGGCAAGCCCATCGAAGGGTTCGCCCGCGCTGATTGCGCACCGATTACGACAGACAGCGTTCGTCACGTTGTGACGTGGAAGGGCGACCCGGATTGCCACCTGCTGCAAGCCCGACCGATCAAGCTGCGTTTCTACTTAAAGAACGCGAAGCTGTTTTCGTTCGAACCGACGATTCGGCGCAATCACTATCTGCAGTCGTATGATTAGGATAGTCGTCTTTCGTTCCACCAAGGCACCCGGAGATTCTACTTCGAATGATCGAATACTGAATTCCGAACAAGGAATGTACTGGGGTGAGACGCTCGCAAAACCGCTGCCATTGTCCCTCACCTTCAATTACATTTGACCGGGCTGCACGCTCGCCAGCAATGAAGGTCCAACCTTGAGGAAATCCATAATGTCAGAGCAACCAACCTCGCGCCGCCAGTTTCTGAGACAAACGGCAATCGCCACATCGGCCGCGACTTTCATCGGCGGTACACTTTGCCAGCAGGCTTCGGCGAAGGCTGCGGAAGTTGATCGATCCATCACGGTCAAAAAGCCGCCCAGTGTTAGGCAGATCGATGTCCTGTTCGACTCGGCGAACTACACCGCCTTCCCGCACGTCGTGCGACTCGATGGTGACGAGTTGCTGATGGCATTTCGCCAGGCTCCGGCACAGAAACAGGTCCGCCACACTCATCCGCGCAGCGTGATCACGGTCATTCGTTCCTACAACCTGGGCGAGACGTGGGATATCGAGAACGCAGGGCAACTCGCTGCGGGCGGTGGCCAGGAGTTTGCACCGATCTACCTCGGCGACGGAGTTGTCGGTGGGCTGCTGGCGATGCACGAAGTTGTTCCGGTTAAGGAAAGTAAGCGAACCGGCGTTTCCCACATCCACAAACACGAATACCCGTTCCGCAATGTTGGCGGATTCTGGTGTTGGAGCGACAATTTCGGTCTCACATGGCCGCTCCAACAAAACGTTTTGTTCGCGCCGAGATTACAGACTTGCTCGACTGCCATTAAACTCGATGCAGGGACTTTACTGGCTCCCTGCTATGGCAGTCACGAGCGGGAGATAACGGGCGTCTCTTCCAACGTCTTGTATCGATCCGATGACAGCGGCAAGACGTGGTCAACGCCCACAGTGATGGCCAAGGGAACCGAAACGACGCGCGACTACTACGAGCCGGTCGTCCTTGAACTGAAGGACGGGCATCTGCTGGCGATGCATCGGGTAGGACGCTGTCAGGACGGCCGGAACGGTTTGTTCTGGCAAAACGAATCGCGCGACGGCGGTAAGACGTGGACTGAGCCCTTCGAAACGAACATCACTTCGGGAGCGTGTCCACGCCTGCTGAAACTGACTGATGGCCGCATTCTGTTGACTTGCGGTCGTCGATACAAACCATACGGACTGTACGCGAGGTTGAGCACAGATGAAGGAAAGAGTTGGAGCAAAACGTCGTGGCTGCTGCGAGCCGCACCGAACAGCAACCAGGGCTACAGTTCCTCGATTGAGATGAAACCCGGCCAAATCTTCACGGCCTGCTATGAACAGAACAGGGATGGCGTGACCGGCATCACGGGCACGTTCTGGAGTCTACCACCGAAATGATCCACGCAGCAAAGTGTCGCCTTTCGAATCTTGGGACTCGTGAGGGACCATTTTGCGTGCCTGCTATAATCGATTGCTATCGTTTTTGCCGATACTGTCTTCTCGTGTGGAGAATGGTGAAATGGTTTGCGGAAAAGCT
>CAUZVF010000558.1:0-4877 GCA_963582955.1 Planctomycetota bacterium | reverse complement strand
CAGCCTCGTGCAAGATGACGCGAGAATTTCTGAGCAACATCGCGGCGCTCGAAGCAGCCTTGCAGCGAACGGCGACCGACGAGGGATGGTCGGTCGCTTGGCCGAAACACGAACAATTCTTATCACAAGCCCGTGAAGCACTGGATGCCAAGAAGAATTCCCGCGCACTACGCGCGTACGCGAAGGCACTTGACGTATTGATGGCCGGCGTGCAACTGCACCGAAAACTGATGGACCAAAAATCCAAATGGGGTAAGGACGCGACAAACGATAAGAATAAGAAGCAATCGTGAATGCAGTCTCGTAACCGGCTTAGCAACGGCCGATCAATTAGTGTTGCCCTTCTCCGCGAAAGTGGCGCAACTTTCGCGGAGCGAATGGCGACTATGCGACAGTTATTGATCGACCCATACTTAGGACAGCTTAGGGCCGGTGGCCCGGTCCTCTTGAGTTCGCCGTTTCCAATTCATTTCTTTTTGCGGCGGACCGCCCTGCTCTTGCCTGTTGTCGAGACTCACTGATACACTCCTTCGCTGCAGATTGCATTCACGACAAGGAGGTCCATGTGCTGCTGACGTGCTCGATCCGGCGCAAGATGGTGTTCGGCCTGGTACTGGTGATGGGCATGCTGACCATCCTGGCCGCAAGCAGCATTTCCGGGCTAATTTCGTATGGCCGCGTCGTCGAAGGTCTCGAATTCAGTCTGAATCAAACTCCACGGAAACATCAGTTGGTCGACTCGATCGGCAACCTGCAAGACGCGCTACTGCTGTACCTATTAAACGACCCACGTCAACGCGCCGTAGCCGATGGGCAGTTTGCCAAGAGCTTGAACGAAACCCGTGCGGAACTCGATGATTTCTGGAAAAAACTTGACGCCCTACCGCCCGCCGAGGCAAATCGGATGAGCCGGCCAGTTTCCGATGCGTTTCTGCAAGAGATTCTGGAAGCCAAAAATCTGCTGGAACAGCAGCAAGTCGACGTCGACGACGAGCAACAACGGCACGCGACCGTGATCGAAATGATGGACATCGTCCGGTTCATGAAACAGCGTGCTCAGATTCTGCCCGATTACCGTCAAGGATTGAGCGAGATATTAAGTGACGCCAATCAAGCGTACCGGAATCGCGTTTGGGTCGCGTCGATTTCCAGCGTCGCCGTATTTGGATTGTTTCTCAGCCTTTTGCGTTGTGGATATCGTTGGATATTTGATCCAATCCGAGCCCTTTATCAAGGCGCGTCGCGCGTGGCACAAGGCGACTTCGACTACCGTGTCAAACTCGACACAAACGACGAAATGGCCGACCTCGCCGAGTCGTTCAACAAAATGACGGCGCGTTTCCAGGAAATCGCGTGTGATTTGGATCGGCAGGTTCGCGAGCGTAGCAAGCAATTGGTGCGTTCCGAACGATTGGCCGGCGTTGGGTTCTTGGCCGCCGGAGTTGCCCATGAAATCAATAATCCGTTAACGGCAATCAATTGGACGAGCGAATCACTGCAACGCCGCATGCGGATTCTGGCCGCCAATGTGGGCGGGGAAGACCGTGAAGTCATCGAAAAATATCTCGACAGGATCAGTAACGAAGCCAACCGATGCCAGCAGATCACCGCTCGGTTGC
Organism: Planctomycetota bacterium; assembly: GCA_963582955.1. Classification (GTDB taxonomy): domain Bacteria; phylum Planctomycetota; class Planctomycetia; order Planctomycetales; family Planctomycetaceae; genus CAUZVF01. The sequence continues at coordinate 3,258 of CAUZVF010000558.1, read as the reverse complement.
TGGACTTCTCGCGCAGCCAGGAAGCCAAGCGCAGCCGCAATGACCTGACGACGATCATCTGCGAAGTTGTGACGCTCGTCAGCCATATGAGCAAATTCCGCGACCGCAATATCGTGTTTGAACATGTCGCATCGTGTTTCGCCGAGATCAATGGCCCCGAGATCAAGCAAGTCGTGCTGAACCTGGTGGCAAACGCCTTGGAGTCACTGGAAGCTGCCGGCACACTGACAATCACGTTGGCCGACCACACCGACCACATTGATATCGACTTCGCCGATGACGGTTGCGGGATGGAACCCGAGGTTATCGAAAACCTATTCGAACCTTTCTTCACAAAGCGGAAGAGCGGCAAGGGAACTGGGCTGGGCCTGTCGATCAGCCATCGCATCATCGAAGATCATGGCGGAACGATCGAAGCCACCAGCGATGGACCGGGATTGGGCAGTACATTTCGAATCCGACTGCCACGCAAGGCCGACTTGCCAAACGTTGCGGCGTGAGTGTTCCGCGGCGGAAACGCTTGGAAACGAGGCTGTCAACGGGCCGTTCAAAGGTTTTCGGAATCGAATTGTAGGATTTACCAGATTCTGTTATGACCCCGCCTCTTTGATCGCCGCGGCGAGAAAACACCGACAACAGAGACGCGCCAGAAACGCCAAAAGGAGTGCAAAATTTGAGTTCTTCGGTCAACAAATTGCGTGTGTTATTCGTCGATGACGAGGCTCCTATCCGCGATGTCATGCAGATTGAACTGCCGCAAATGGGACACGATGTCACGATTTGCGAAGACGGCGCCGCCGCTCTGAAAGCATTGGAAGAGAACACCTATGACGCGGCCATCGTCGACCTGAGCATGCCGGGATTATCGGGTTGGGAGGTTGTTGATCACATCAAAAATGTTTCTCCCGAGACCGAAGCCATCATCCATACGGGACACGGCAACCTAGACGAAGCCATTCAGGCAATTCGTTGCGGGGCGTATGACTTTTTGCAGAAGCCCTGCAAACTGTTCGACATCGCCAACGTCCTGAATCGTGTCGCCGATAAGCGAGCCTTGACGAACAAAACCATCGCACTCGAGACTAGGTTGAAATCCGTTGAAGGCACATCGGATTTGATCGGCGACGGTGCCGCGATGGAACGTGTCAAGACGCTCATTGACAAGATCGCTCCGACTGCCTCGGCGGTTCTGATTCTCGGCGAAACCGGCACCGGCAAGGAACTCGTCGCCCGTCGCATTCACGATTTGAGCAGACGCAATTCCATGCCATTCGTCGCGGTCAATTGTGGTGCCCTGCCCGACAATTTAGTCGAGAGTGAACTCTTCGGACACAAGAAAGGAGCGTTCACCGGAGCCGACCAGCAGCGAAAGGGACTCCTGGAAGTCGCGAACGGCGGAACTCTGTTCCTGGACGAATTGGGCGAACTCGACAAGGCCATGCAGGTCAAGTTACTCAGGTTTCTCGAATCCGGCGAGGTCCGTCGCGTCGGCGAGAATGAGTCATTTCACGTCGACGTCCGCGTCGTTTGCGCGACGAACCGCAGCCTGCAAGATATGGTCCAAGAAGGCACATTTCGCGAAGACTTGTTCTTCCGAGTCAACACGTTTGAAATTCATTTGCCACCGCTCAGAGAACGCAGCCAGGATCTTCCAGCTCTCGCTCTGCATTTGATTGCCCGCAACTTGAAACGCTCCAGCGCGCCAGAAAACATCCTGTCTCCCGAAGCGATGCAGGTATTGCAGAGTCACCACTGGTCGGGCAACGTCCGCGAGTTGGCGAATGCTCTGGAGCACGCGGTGATTCTATCGGACGGCGAAACGATTGGCCCCGCTGATCTTCCCGCCAGTATCACTCGCAGCGCAAGCAACCCGTCCGCGACATTGTCACGGCCACGATCAGACGGGACAAAGACACTCCGCGAAATCGAAATGGAAGTGATCTATCAGGTGCTCGAAAAGCACGGTGGCGACAAGCCGAAAGCCGCTGCCGAATTGGGTATCGCTCTGAAGACGATGTACAACAAGCTGAATCAATACCAAATAAAGTCCGAAGCCGGCTGACGAGCACGGCTTCGGACGTCGTGTTGTTTTGAGATTGTCAAAACGATCGTTCTGGATTGCGTCGGCTTCTGATCCGGCAGCATCGATCAGCCATCGATCAAATTCATGAATTGATCGTGCGAGTCAACACTGATTTTCCGAGATCCCTTCAGGCTCTTGACCAACCTTTTGATGTTCTTCAACCGTTCGCCCGGCATCTTATCGTCGGTCAACTGAATCGCCCGGCTCATATGAGACTCGCGGGTGATCATCCCCTTCCGCTCGAGTGCCTTCAAGTGGCACATGACTCCGTTGGGAGATCGAATCTTGAAGGCAATCCCAATCTCACGGACGGTCGGGCCGTAACCCCGGTTGATGATTTTGTCTTTCAAAAAATCGTAGATCTCTTTCTGCCGTGCCGTCAGAGGCGGGTGTGGTTTGCGTTTTGCGCTCATTCTTGGTTCCTTTTCTTTGCTGCATTACGAGACTTGATCGCTGAGAAACTTAACAAATCCTCAGCTTACGGAATTGAACAAAACTCCCTACGTAAAAACCCCAATGTCACTTAGTATATTAACCAATATACGCCCGTAAAGACACAGCACGAGATTTCCGGCAACTTTTCCCAAATTGTGGTTGTCACTTTGCGAGACTTCGTACGGCTTTCACATTCTGCCGTTGGCCGAAAGGTCGCTCCAAACAAGCGCATCTTTCGTGGACCGACAGCCGGAATTTAGAAACGGCGATAGGGTCAGGCGTCCAGAAATTTTCGCCTAGCGGCCGACTCTTACATAAGGAGAAGTTGAATTCCGAAAATTGAATTCTGGACGCCTGACCCCAAACATCGACGGTGATTGGCGTCAGACGCGGTTTTGGCAAACTCGTCGCGAGCAGAGCGACGGGAAGGCGACTGGTCAACGATTCTCAGAATTGCGCCCGCAGTAAGCCGTCTAATTGTTTGGCCCGCACGGCGGAACTGAGAACTTGGCCATTACGCGAAACAAGCCAGATGGCCGGCAAGCTGCGAATTCCGTAATACGAGGCGATTGGATTGTTCCAACCTCGTTTTTCACGTTCGGTGTAAAAAATCTGCGGCCATGCGATCGAATGCTCCTTCAGAAAAGTATCGACCACCGACTCGTCGAGATCCAGATTCACACCGATGACTTCCAAGCCTGCCTGTTGGTATGTTTCCGAAACCTGCATTAACAACGGAA
>CAUZVF010000557.1:0-4877 GCA_963582955.1 Planctomycetota bacterium | reverse complement strand
TGACGCAAGACGATTGACTTCGATCAACCCTCCCCGGCCGCTACCGCGTCCGACCCTCCCAAGGGGAGGGTAAAGTGAGTGCCATTGGGCTAGCGCCCAGCGGCTGATCCTAAGATTATTCCGTGACAAAGCACTAATTTGCTTTGGCGGTTTGATCGTCCGTGACAGTCAGGCTGATCTTTTGGTTGCTGGCGCGCAGGACAACCGTACGATCGGCCATCTTTAAGTCGATGCCGCGGACTTGGGCGCTGTAGGATGCTGGCTTTCGTTCGTCGAGCATCAATCGGCCGGTCTTCTTGTTGATGACGGTGAGGTGCGTTTCCATGTAATTCAGCTTCGGTTTTGCCTGACGCACGTAACGATATGACGAGAACACAAGCCACGGCATCAGGTCGAACTTTTCAGTCAACAGATTCTGGCCTTTGACATTTTGTTTCCACTGCAGCTTGCCAGAGTCTCTTCCAAACGCCGCGACGATGCCGTTCGTGCGAATGGCGGGCGCGGCTGAGCTATAGTAAACGCGAGCCGATGTGTTGAGCGTCAAGTAGACGTTGGAATCATCACTCAGCGCATAAATCTGCGTCCTGCCGCGCATGTCGGTTTTGGGATCGGTCTTGCCGATCTGACGGGATTTTCCCGTATCCAGATCGACCAAGGCCAACTCACCCGTCATTTTCAGAACGGCCAATTCACTTGGCGAGATGCGAGAGACAAAAGCGTTCGCGGGCATTGCCAATTCCCATTTGGGCTGCGCGGTCCCGGCATCAACGCGTTTGATCGACAGCGTCCGGCCACCGATGTTAAGAAGCTGTGTACCCGTCTCGGCGATCACCAGATCATCGCCAGCGGTGTGAATCACTTGGGCCAGCTTGGCTGTCGTTGGCCGTTTTGCCAGCCGCTTGCCGTCGACGGAACGCATGGCATATGCGTCCTGCGAATTGCGCGGCACGACATAAATCGTTTCCGGCGTACCAAATATTTTCGACTGCGGCGAGATGCGGCCGGCCGTCCAGCGGGTGTTGCCGGTCAGCGTGTCAACGATGGTGATCTTGCGACGCCCGCGGTAACAAATGTAGTTGGAGTTGACGACCGCCAGCCGGCGACGCGCGGCGGATGTCTTGATCAATGTGTTCGAACTTGCGAACGACACGCCACTCCGCATTTGCGACACGCGCTGAGTCGACGGATTGATGTAGTATTCGGACATCCGGCCGCGCAGATCCAGCGTTCGCGTCCAAACAACATTCCGGTCAATTGGTGAGATGCATTGCAAGACGTCGCGATGAAGCAGGACGAGTTGGTGTCCGATGAACCGTCCCGTGACGATGTTGCCTTGGCCCGAACGTGTTTGGCCCCGCAACTGGATCGTCCACAAGAGCTTGTCATTGGCGAGATCCGCGACGTTCAATCGTTGGCTGTTCATGTCGTAATGAAACCGTCGCTGCCTGAAATAGGGCAGGGCGGGTTTCCGCACCTGCATGCCACCTCGGTACGACGAGGAATACCCGGTCCCAACTCGTTCAACTTTCAAATCGGCATCACCCCAGTCATGCGCACGGTCATTGGTCGAGTTTCCTTTGAAGGGAACTGGTTTTCGTTCGTCGACAAGCTGACGGGCTGTTTTTCCGTCGGCAATAACAATATCCGGAAATCGTGCCGCCAGTTGCAGATAGACATGATCGGCGTCCGCTTTCAGATTCTGTTTGTCATACAACCGGGCCAGTTGGACGAATGCCGACGCCGCGAAATCCGGATTGGAATTCTGGCTCATACGCACCAGCATCAGTTCGGCGGCCGTCGAATTGGAAGAATCCGATTGCTTCGCGATCAATTGTTGGACAATTTCATTCGCTTTCGGGTGAAAGGCAAATAGGTTGGCGAACCGTTCTTGTTGCGCGACGGGCTGCTGTTTGCTCTTGTCGGCTAATTGCCCGATGCGTTCACTAATGGCTTGTTTTTCATCGGCTGGCAGCTGGGTCCACAGATCCAGGAGTTGCCCGGCCAGCCAATGATCCGCCTTGACCTCGATACTGGAGTCGTCAGTGCGGGTAACCAACGAGTTTTGCTGCTGTTCCGCGAGGCCAATCAGCATTACGAAAGCGGCATTCAGTTTGCCGGCGGAAATCAATTGTTCGGTCTTCAGCCTTTGGACGTCGAAACGTTCTTTATCGGTGCTTGCCAACGATTCCAATTCAAGGAGTTCGGCATCATGGTTGCCGGTCTTCGCTCGAATTGCCCCCATCAGGCAAGTCTTCAATGATCGGCGGTAATCGTCTTGCAGTTTCTCGTCGATGTTGTCCTTGTTGATGCGCCGTAGCGTCGCCAGCGCCTTTTGGTGCTCAAGATGCAACAATTGGATATCCGCCTCACGCAGCAGCGCCCATGTGTCGGATTTATCCTTCGCCATTCTTTCCTTGATCTGGCTTTCGATAACGGCACGTTGGTCGTACGCCGTCATTCCCCATGCTGTTAGCGACAGCAGCTTGCCGCGATACATGGCTAGGTTGCCGAGTTTCCGTTGGCCTTCGGGCACCGTGGTTTTGCTTTCGACTTTGCCGGTTCGCAGGTCGACCGTCCATAATTGTCCGGATTGCAGCGGCAGAAAGTATTGCTCGTCAACAACAACGCCGCGTCCCGACGGGCGGCCATCGGTCTTGGTGATCGGAGTGCTCCAAATCGTGACGCCTTTTTCGAGTGACAGCGCCGCGATCGATTCTGATCCGACAACAATCACGCGGCCGTCGAAGACTCCGCCAAGATACAGCGACTTGCCCTTCTTTTTCTGCCAGATTTTTTTGCCGTCGTCGAGGTTCAGGCAAATCAATGTCCCGGTTGACGGAGTTGTTTCGACCGTCGATTCCGACGGCGTATAAACGACACGGTTCCCGGTAATAATCGGAGCAGAAGCACACCAGCGTGTGTTCAACGGTGACAATGAAACTCGTGAGCTGCCGCGGCGGACCCTTCGATTTGTCGTGCTGGGCTTTGAATAACGATTGGCCCACAGCACCGACCGTTTCAGCCGGTCAACGGCGATCAGCCATCCGACGGTCGTGGGACAGACAATGACGCCGCCGCCAACGGTGACTTGGGCGGGCCACCAGCGCCGCAACGAATCGCGATCGATGGGAGTGTCAGCGTATGCCAGCAGTTCGGCCCACTTCGGTTGGCCGGTTTTGGCATCGAGTGCGTAAAGCAGGATTTCCTTATTCTTTTCGGCGACGACGAACAGTTCGCCACCGTCCGCGACCGGCGTTCCCAAGAAAAACGCACCCGCAAGCGGCAGCCCCAACGGTTCACTCATGGCACGCCCGCCGACCGACCAATTAGGACGGCCCGTCTCAAGATCGTATGCCGTCAACTTGTTGCTTGTCCAACTGCGCCGATAGCGATCGTTTCTTTCCGGACCATAATTCGTCCGGTATCCCGGCTGGTGCGGTGAAAGAATTGCGTGGTCTTCCAACACAAATAACTGATCTCCGTCGCTGCTGATTAGCCCGTACGTTCCGTTTCGGAACAACAAACTTGTGACCGGGCTCCTATCGGCGTTGCTGTTGTTGGACGAACTGCCGAACCGATTGCGGGCAAATCGGACATTGCCACCCTGCCGATAAATCGTGGCGCTGCGAGGCCGGGTACTGAGCAGGATTTCCGCGGAAACTCCGGGATCGGTCATCCAAAGTGACTTGCCGGAATCGACGTCAACAACTTCAACCCCTCGCAGCGTGCGATAAACGGCTTTTCCGTTGACAGCCAACGGATAAAACGCCGGGATGATCGCCTTGTCAATTTCCACCAAATCCTGCACCAACGAATCGACCTGCTCATTCACGGATCGGTCCAGCGTCGTCGGGTGCGACCAGTTCGCAAGCAGTAACGGTTCGCCGCCGCGTGAGATTCCCGTGCGTGCGGATGTCCCGTAGAGCATTGGCCAGTCGTCCAACACGGGCGGAGCCAACGACGTCAACGGTTGCAATTTTGCCAGCCAGTTCTTCGGCTCGTCGGTAAAGTGAGACGATGCCGGCGTCGTTACATCCTTGGACAGCAACGACTCCGCGAGTTCAGTTTGTTGTGCTTCGCGGAATGCGACCGCCGCCTTCAGCCGCCAGCGTGCATCGCTGGTAATTGGAGCGTTGGCGTCGAGCAGTTCCTGAAACCAACGCGACGCCAATGCGAACTCTTGCCGGTCAAAGTGCATTGAGCCAAGCACATTCGCGGCTTCGAAACCGGCCTTTGTGAAGAAGAATCGCTCGGCAACGTCGGCATATTGGCGCGGATTGTTTGTCAATTTGGCATCGTCAAGCAGCCGGTCGGCTTCGAGGTCATACTGAACTCGCAGCATGTCAGTTTTTTCTGGCGGCAGTTGACGGACCAACCGACGCACTTCGGTCCGAAATGTCACCAATTCGTTTTCGGGATTGCGAACGATCGGATTATTGACAGTTCGTAACGGATCCTTGTTTTGCTGCCCCTCGCGATTGACTTCGTCGATCGCCCGCAGAAGGGCGCGGACTGCCGGGTCCCAATTCTTTAACTCGATCAATTTGTGAATCGACCGCAATTGGTTCGAGCGACTAAGAACTTGAGGCGAGCGGTCGTCGAGAGGGTCTCGTTGTGTTTTGTTGGGACCGGCTTTCCCGGGAGGAACGACCTTCATCTTCGGAAGTGGAACCGCTGGCTTATTTTTTTTCGGAGCAAAAATATTCTTAATCAGATCCTGCAGTGGGTTCGCCTTGGCTGGTAGTTTCTTCTTTGGCGATTCGGTCTTCGTTTTGGCCTTCCCGCTGTTTGCTGGCTTGGCTTTGGGATCGGTTGGCTTCGTCTTCGTTTCGTCGGCCTTCTTTTTCTCCGTCTCTTTGGTATTTGCCTTCTCGGCT
>CAUZVF010000556.1:0-4877 GCA_963582955.1 Planctomycetota bacterium | reverse complement strand
CACGGGGACCGGCCCGGTTGATTGGTGGAACACGGTAACCGCCGAAGCTGCCGCGGAGCCGGCGTCCGATGAAACGGTCCGCCCCGGACAAGAACCAGAACCCCATATCGCAAACATTGATGAGGACAAACAACCCGCGAAATCCGGCCACGAGTTTCCGCCGTTCTTCAGTTGGGACATCACCGTCCGCACGACAATTCTATTCACCATATTGAGTTCATTGTTTTGGTACTCGTGTACGTTTATCGGCGACCAAGTCGCCGTGCAACGATACCTGACAACTTCGTCCGTGCGGGCCGCTCGGCGCGGCAACGTCGTCAACTTTGTGGCTGACTTTGTCATCATGGTATTGCTGGCTCTGTGTGGGATGGCGTTGCTGACTTATTACTTGGACCCAGAATTTCAAACGGAAATTGTTAAAGGGATCATGGATCCACGCCATGAGAAAGCCGCCGACCGAGTCTTTCCGCATTTTATCGAGCACGGATTGCCGGTCGGTATCTCGGGGTTGGTCGTCGCCGCGTTGTTTGCCGTGGCGATGTCGAGCCTCGATTCCGGATTGAATTCAGTTTCGGCGGTGTTGACGGTCGACGTTTTTGTCCGCTCGTGGCCGCATCGGTGGAAGTCGAACGAATTGTGGCTGGCCCGGATGATCACCCTGATAGCGGGGTTGGTTTGCACGACGGTCGCGTGTGCAATGCTGGATGTTTCAGAACATTACAACATCATCGGCATGACTGCGCGGACGTTTAACTGCGCCTTGGGACCGATCGGTGCGATGTTCTTCGCCGGCATGTTCTTCCGTCGAGTCGGCCAAACCGCCGTCGTTGTGTCGACGATCCTTGGTTTGGGCATTGCCGTTTGCTGCGCATGGTGGGTGGAATTGGGATGGTGGTTTGGCTTCACGGATTTCGCCACGCTGACAGAAGCCACTGAAGGAATGGCTGGACCGAGTCCGTTTCTGATCACTCCGATCGCCGCCACGGCGACCGTTGTTTTGTCAGTGCTGATTAGCTTGGCCTATCCCTGCCAGGATCCCGAGTCCGCCAAACGGTGGAGCTGGCGAAGTGTCGTCAAGGATCAGCACTAATCGGGCGTGAAAACCATCGATTCTCTGCTGACGGATGATGCTTAATTGTTTGTTACAACCATACACTCGGCGCAAGCCACGGCCGGGATCAGAAATTGCGATGACCGGCAGAACCGTTGCAACACTTCGGCGCCGATGATCGTTGAGTTCCAAACCGTTTGTCGGACCTGGGCCTGGCAAAAATTCAGGCTGGCTTTCGATAAAGCGGAACGCGCGATGGTCTGATCGTGCGGCTGCGTTCCGCATCGACGCCCCCGCCCCCAACCGAGAATCCCACTTCATTGAAGGACGATGTCGAGAATGACACCAAATCCAATCCGAATCGCGATTGCTTCGTCGCAGCAACTTCTCTTGGATGCCCTCGCCAACTCATTTGCTACTAAAGATGATTTTGAAGTTGTACTACGGCACTCCGATTTCTCTCAAGAGCCTGTCGAATTCCGTGAGCAACGGCCCGATCTGACACTGATCGACGTAGACTGTGAATGGGAGCAGGCTATCGAATTCTCGGAAAAACTACGGTCGCACAAACTGACTGGGAAAATCGTTTTCTTGGCCGGTCCGCTCTCGAATTGGATGGTGGAACAATTATTGGCCGTCTCGCCCGACGGCTGCATCTCAAAGGCCGAAACATTCGACGCGCTGCATCACTATGTCGCCAGAATCGCGCGCGGTGACGTCATATTTTCCGCCGACATCGAGAATCGTCTCACCTACGTTTCTTCGATGAAAAAGTACAAATTGCGAGACCGGTCGCCACTCAGCCGGCTGACACGGGAACAACGTCAAATCTTCCGGCACTTGGCGCGCGGTGATCGAGTCAAAGACATCGCCGAGAAATTGCAACTCTCATACAAGTCCGTCGATAGCCACAAGTACCGCGTCATGCAAAAAATCGGCGTCCACGATCGAGTCGAATTGGCTCACTACGCGATCCGGGAAGGCATGATCAGTCTCAGTCAACAACCGTCGCCTTCACGCTCGGCTTGAAGTGCCCTGTCGTCGCCCATCGCAATTCAGACGCACGCGTGATGGATGCTCCAAACTGCCGCTCAAAAACGGAATATCGAAGAGCTATTCGCCCTTCGCGCCTTCCACTTCTTGCTTCATGCCAGCACCTGTCATGCGGCCGACCCATCTTCCCAACGTGACGTTGCGTATTCGTTCGGAAGTTGTCGGTTGCTCGCCATCCGAAATCTGCCCGCCGAGCGTCGAGAGCAGAAACTCGATGCCGATGATGACAAACAACAGCAGGATCAGCGGACGCCAGATTTCGCGCTCGTTGCCAATGTTTCCGTACAACTGCTGTGCTTCCGCCGATGCGTCGACCGTCGTCAGGTTTGCTCCCGGAATGAATTCAGAAATTTGCGGTTCGGTGAGCGTTTCGAAGTTGGATTCACCAGCCGCCAGATTCACGGCGAACGACAAGTAACCCTTCTTCGGTTGTTCGGTGTGCCCACCGTTGACCTCGACGGTGTAGAATCCCTTTTCCGTCGTGCGATCGAACGCTCCCATCAAACGTGAATTCGAACGCTCCAACGCGATCGGCGTCACGCGTCCGGCGATGTCGGTGACTTTTGCCGACGCCGGAGCCCACGATTGCGAGACAATGAACTCGGCGGACCCGTCGGCGGGAACAACCGACGGACCTTCCAAATCGGCCGCACGCTTGACGTGTCCGACCATCCGCAAAACCAGCGGAACGAACTCGGGTTTCAGTGGCAGGTTGGTCCATTTCGCGCTAAACGGAAAAGCACTCAGCAGCACGCGTCCCTCACCAAAACGGCTTTCCAACAGTGCCGGGCTCCCGTTGGACAATTCGGCCAACGGCCACGTGTTTCCTCGTTCTTCCGGCAACTTCAGTGCGAATCGCCGAAAGACGTTGACCTTTGTCAAATACCGTTCATCACTGTCGCCGAAGACCGAGAAGACCGGGTGAGCAAAATCGATCGCGCCCAGTTGCTGAAAATCGCCCGCATTTTCCAGATCGCCTTCCGCCGGTCCCAACTGAGCCGCCACCAACTGTTCGTCCGGCCGCGACGTCGCTGGGAAAAACTGCTTGTTGTAAACGTCAGGATTGACTTTGTCGCCGGGAAAGATCAGCAGCCCGCCGCCGCCGTAGACGAAATCGCACAACAGATTCATTTGGTCGGGTTTCAATGTTCCACAATTAGCCAGAATCACGACGTGAGCTTCGCGCAATGTCTCGGCGTTCAGATTCCCTTCGGGGATGTCCCGCACGTCGAGCGAACGGACAAACTGTCGGTCAACTTCGAAATCCGTATCCGCATCGTCGCCGTCGGCCGGATCATCTTCGCCAGGTTGTGTGTCGGCCGATGTCATGGCCGTCCGCAGATACAGACCCTCGTTGTCGAGCGGTTCGGCCGCCGGATGGCCGTTGACGAGCAGCACTTCGACCTGCGGAGCCACATCCAGCGAGAATAAGAATGTGTCGTCTTCAGTGAATCGGTCGGATGCGATCTCGTAGCGGCCGCGATGGACGCCCGGTTGATTCGGAGTGTAGATAACTTCCGCCTCGGCGGTCTCGCCCGGCTTCAGCGACAGATTCTCCCGTGCGATCTCTTTCTCGTCGATGAAAATGCTGACGGACACATCTTGCGATTCCGATACGGAATAGTTGGCAACCCGTGGCCGCAGCGTGATGGGCAGTCCGACGATCGCTCGCTGTTCAGCCGGAGCCCCGCCAATGATCGCCCGGTTCGAGACTTCCTGGTTCGAACCGACGTTGACAACAATTAGCTTAGTCCCTTCCGGAACTAATCCGCTGGATTGCCCATCTTCAAATTCGCTCCAACCACTCGATTGCATGTCGCTGAACAGGTACACGAGCGGATTTGTCAGCTTGGTCGATTCCGTTCCGAACAAGTGCGAGAACGCCGCGAACAGGTTCGCCCGCGACGGGACGACGTCCAGACCTTCAATCTCACTGCGGATCGCTTCGGCGTCGGACGAAAAGCGGTTGCAGACTTCCTTGGGCTTCGACGCGACCTGTAACACGGTGACGCGGTCGTCGGAACTCAGCCGGTCAACGATTTCGATCGCGGTTTGCTTCGCCCGGCCGATGGACGAGATGCCGTCGGTTACCGTTCCCATGCTGGCCGAGATGTCGAACAGCAACACCACGTCGCGTCCGCCGCCGGAACCGCCAAACAAAGTGTCCCAGTGCTTCACAACTGGCCGGGCGATCGAAATCACCAGAAACAATAAGAACAACGTCCGCAGCAGCGCGATCAATGCTTCCAAAAACTTCATCCGCCGCCGCTGCTGCACGTAACTGTCGAACAGAAACCGAAACGTACTCAGTTCGACCGTCTTCAACCGATGCAACGTCAGCAGATGCAGGATCAGCGGGATCGCTGCCAGCGGCAGGAAGTACGGGAGCAGGCCGAAATGCAAAAAGTCCATGGAATTTTAGAATCTGGTCGTTTAACCGCGAGCCAGCGGCGAGCGCGTCGCTCACACGCTAGGCTTTGTCCAAAAGGGGTCTGACCCTCTCGTTAATGCGAAAAACAAAGTAAATCCGGCTCAGTTGGAAAGGGTCAGACCCCTTTTGGACAAAGCCGAGAACTAACGCGGTCGCCGTTGGCTCGCGGTTAAACGAGAAATGTCATCAATTCCCTCTCAACCTATCCGCGATCGTTTGTCTAAATACGCTGCCAAGAATCTGTCGTACGGTTCCTTTGTGTTTGCCAGGTTATAGCTGATTTTGCGTTCGAAACAGTCGCTCTTCAGGCGGCCGGTGAATTCGCGGATGCGGGTCAGGTAT
>CAUZVF010000555.1:0-4887 GCA_963582955.1 Planctomycetota bacterium | reverse complement strand
GTTATCTTGCGCAATCGCTTGCTCAAATTGATATTTGAGATCCAAGTGGTTGGCGAACCAAATGAATGCCGCCAATCCCCACAAAACGGGTAACGCTCGACGTGTCAGAAACGGAATCGTGCTAAACAGATAGAGTTTCTGTGCCACTTCCGGCGATTTCACCGACAGTGTCCGCGACGCACCGGCCGGCCACAGCATGATGGCGATGAACAACACCACCGCCTGCGCGAGCAGCGTGATCGGGCCAATACCATCCGCCGGCTTCGACGTTGAAGGATTGTCAGGATCTGTCGGGTCGACGTAGGCATTCAGGTGCGTGACCGACTGTTCAAATCCGCGGAAGCCGATTTCATCGACAACGAACCATGTGACGATCAGGATGCCAACGCCCAACACCAGAAACTGAATCAAATCGGTAATGACGACGGACACCATCCCACCCAGAACGGTATAGAACAACACAAGCGCCAGCAGGCCGGTCATGATCCATTTCAGATAAAATTCGTCGGCCAGACCTGAAATGGCGGCGATGAATTCGGCACCGGCCTTCAGGAACAAACCCATGTTCAAGACGCCGGACATGACCATCATCACGCCTCCCACCACGCGGACACCGGTGGAATAACGTCGTTGGTAGTATTCGGGAATGGTCATCACTTCCGTCTGGCGCAGGCGATACACAACGAATCCTGAAAGCCCCACGATTAGCAACGCCAGGAATTCGAAAACCGCCAAATACAACGACGCATATTGTTGCTTGAAACCAAGTTCCGAGCTGTACATGACCGTAACGAGGCCAAGCTCGGTACCAGTCATTGTCGCCAATGCCAGCCGGATACGCAGCGTCCGCCCCGCGACCAGGTAATCGGACAGATTGCCGACGTAACGATTTGCCCAGATACCAATCACAATCGACGACAGAAGATAAACCGCAACGATCCACCAATCAATCTGCGTGAAATTAGTTTGGTCAAACGTCATGATCTGTCAGGGCTTTGGCGAAATTGGGCATCAATAAGCGTCGTGTCGCATCAACCAATTCTCACCGTTGTTTAGCCTGTGCTGAGTGGCGGTTGCATTGTATTTCGTGCCCATCTAGAATCATTCGCCTACTTTCCAGTGATATGCACGAAAAGTATAGGATTCGCTTATAGGGCGATTCTGTTGTGAATACAAACCATTGCCGCCACTTTTGGCGGCCGTCAATGTCGGAGAGAAAATCGTGACGCTCGATAAGAGTCTCAAGGGAACCGGACGGCTTGTCCGTGCCCGAAACGTGCTGAAACGCAGCGAACGTATCCAGCAACTGCAGTTTGAAGATCGTTGGCAAGACGGGCAGAGTCCGCTGGGACTGCCCAAAGTTCGCGTCGTCAAGGTGACGATTGGTAAGAAGAAAAAGAAGAAGAAGACCGAAGAAGAAGGCGAAGAAGAAGAATCGACAGAAGATGCGACGACCTAGCTGCGTCTTTTTCTGTTCGTTCGACCGGCCGCTGGTCATCTTCTCAAGATGTTGGCTCACCGCGGAGTGTGTGCAGCCGGTTCACTCCAGGGACGGGCGTCATTGGAGACGGCTGCCAACACCATGCGAATACTAAAGCGCGTGCGGATAGCGGCGGGCACTCTGACCCGCGCGAAACTGCGACGTCAGGCCGCCCAATTCTTCTCGGCGACCAATGACTGCCGCCGAACTCAGCACGACGTTTTGAGACGGCTCGTTGAACTCAATAATGACAGCGACTTCAGCCGCGAGCATGGATTGGATCGCGGGCTGACAGCCGCCGAATTTCGCAAAAAATTACCAATTTGTGATTACGAGTTCTTTCGCTCTTATGTCGACCAATTGAAGGAAGGCCGGCATCAGGCATTGCTGGGGTCGGGGAACCGGTTGCTGATGTTTACACTCAGCAGCGGCACGACGAGCGATTCCAAATTCATCCCCATCACACAACAGTTCTTCGACGATTATCGCCGCGGCTGGCAGATTTGGGGAATTCAGGCGTACGATGCTCATCCCGCCGCAAATCCGAAGAACATTGTTCAATTGACAAGTGACAGCAACAAGTTTCGCACCAGCGGCGGGACTCCGTGCGGCAACATCAGCGGTCTCGTGGCGACGATGCAGAAACGTATCGTCCGTTTCATGTACACGGTGCCGGCAATTGTGGCCAAGATCGATGATCCTGAAGCCAAATACTATACCGCTCTGCGATTGGCGGTGGCCGATGACAATATTGGCGTGTTGATGACGGCCAATCCGAGTACATTGCTACACCTCGCACAGTTCGCGGATGCCACCAAAGACGATTTGATTCGCGACATTCGAGATGGAACTCTTTCAGAACACTACAAAGTTGCGTCGGACGTTCGCCGTCGATTGCCGCGACGAACTTTTCGGCCGAATCGCCAACGCGCGAAACAGTTGGAACAGATTGTTGCCGAAACCGGCCGCCTTTATCCCAGCAAGTTTTGGCGTGACTTGGATTTCCTCGCCGTGTGGACAGGCGGAAGCTGTGGCGCATACGTTCGAGCATTATCGAAGTATTACGGCGAATTGCCGATTCGCGACCACGGATTGTCGGCCAGTGAAGGCCGCATGACGATCCCCACGAAAGACGACACCTCAGACGGAATTCTGGATGTCACCACGCACTATTTCGAATTCATTCCTGAAAACGAATACGGATCGTCGAATCCAACCGTTTTGGAAGCACACGAGCTTCAAGAAGGACGGAACTACTTTATCCTGCTGACGACGTCATCGGGATTCTATCGTTACGACATCTGTGACGTGGTGCGATGTACGGGATTCCACAACACCACGCCGATGCTCGAATTTCTGCACAAAGGCGCCCACATCTCGAGCATCACGGGCGAGAAGATCTCGGAATCGCAAATTGTTGACGCCATCCGCCTGACGAAGGATCAACTCGGCTTGGAATTCGAGTATTTTACCGTTGTTCCAACCTGGGGGCATCCGCCACGTTATCACTTGGCGGTCGAGGAATCTGATTTGCCGTCGGGCGGAATCATTGACGAAATGGCCTCAAGAGTCGACGCCCATTTGCGGGATCTCAATTGCGAATACCACGAGAAACGCGGTTCCGGCCGATTGGAATCTCTGCAGGTGGTTCCTCTGCGAGATAACTCTTGGCGCGAGTTTGCGAAAGAGCGGCAATCCAAGCTCGGCGGCAGTATTGAACAATACAAGCATCCGTGTCTGATTCCCGATATGAAACTGAGTGCCGATTTCATTCAGAAATTTCGTGCGACAAACGGTCAGGAATCCGCGAACATTGCGGCATCAATGGCGACGCTCGCCGAAACGGAAACGGTTGCCGACTGATCCGCATCGTCAATGAAACAGTCCGCTGACCGATTCGTTGCGATGGATGCGTCGAATTGCCTCGCCCAACATCGGGGCCACCGAGACAATTTTCATGTTGGGCAACGTTTGCTCGTCCGTGATCGGGAGACTGTTGGTAACGACCAGCTCTTTGATCGGTGCTTCGCGTAACCGGCCGGCCGCGGGTCCGCACAGAACGGCATGTGTCGCACTGACGTAAATGTCGTTGGCACCCAACTGCTTGCAGACTTCGGCGGCACCGACAATTGAACCGGCTGTCGAGATCATGTCGTCAAACAACAAAGCGGTCTTGCCCACAATCGGACCGCCGATCAGGTTGGCTTGCTGAGTTTCCGTGGCGCTGGACCGTCGTTTGTCCACAATGGCCAATGTTCCGCCAAGCCTTTCGACGTGCTGCAACGACCGTTTGATGCTGCCTTCGTCAGGGCTGACGACCACAATACTTTCAGCGGGAATCTGCAGCGCCTTGAAATACTCATCGAGAATCGGCGCCGCATACAAATGATCGACGGGGACATCGAAGAATCCCTGGATCTGAGCCGCATGCAAATCCATCGTCAAGACGCGGTTCGCTCCCGCTTTGGTAATCAAATTGGCAACGAGTTTCGACGTGATCGGTACGCGGCCAGCATCCTTTCGGTCTTGTCGAGCGTATCCGAAATAAGGGATGACGGCCGTGATGCGCTCGGCGCTGGCACGGACACACGCGTCGATCATGATCAACAGCTCCATCAAATTGTCATTGACGGGCGGCCCTGTCGGTTGGATCAGAAAGACATCGCGGCCTCGGATGTTGTGATCCAATTGGCAACTGATTTCCTTGTCAGGAAAATCGGCCAGTCCGATGGGCCCCAATGGAATCCCCAAGTGCTCGGCAATTTCCTGAGCCAGCGCAGGGTGTGAGCGTCCGCTGATCAATGTCAAATGGTCATACATGAAAGAGCCGAATCGCGATGGATGCGAGGGAGAAGATAATCACAAGCTCAAGAACGGCCCCATTTCAACTTCCAGCGCGGCGAATTTCAAGCAAGTACCGGGACGCTTCGCCGTGACGGATTTCTACGCGCGAAGACAAGAGCCAATTGATGTAGCCGGATTCGCAAGAATTCGGGCATCGATCGTGGCGCACCCGAAGTCTTGCGACTCCGGCTACTATCAATTCCTGCGATCTTGCAAGGAAAAACCCTGCACGACGCTGCCCGGAAGGACAACCGATTAAGCGTTCGCAGCCGCCGCGCGTTGATTCAGCACATCCTCGACGTCAGCCAGTTGATCGGGAGTATTAACACCCATGGCCTCGTCGATGGTCAATTGGGGCGATGCCGAGACCTGCTTTCCCTGTGATTTAAGAATCGCGGGACAGTCGGTCAGATAATACTCGGCCTGCTGATTGTTGGGACGCAGTTCTCGCAGCGCCGCAATCAGGTCACGGCATTCGAAAGCAAAACAACCTGTGTTGATTTCTTGAATCGCTGCTTCTTCCGGTGTTGCGTCCTTTTGCTCGACGATTTTTTGGAATTCGC
>CAUZVF010000554.1:0-4893 GCA_963582955.1 Planctomycetota bacterium | reverse complement strand
CAGCGTGGCCATCATCAAGGGAACACGCAAATTGGCAGCCGCTCAGAAGCTGGTCGACTTTCTGCTGTCAGCCGAAAACGAATTGGCGTTGGCCCGGTCGAAGGCCCGGCAGATTCCGTTGGGCCCGGTCGAGCAAGAAAAGCTGCCCGATGAGGTTCAGACGTTGCGGCAATGGTCAAACGATGCCGTCAATTTGTCTCGGCTTGGCCCAGCACGTCAGAAATGCGTGACATGGCTCATCGCGGAGCAACAACAATGAGTCTGTACGAAGCCTGTGGCTGGACATTGCTCCGCAGTTTGGCCATCACCATCGTCGTACTGCCGATCTGTTTCGGTATCCATCGACGACTCGGTAATTCCACCGCATCAGTTCGCAAATTGCTGTGGTGGGTGTTGCTAGTTCCGTTCTTCGCTCCCGACCTGGTTGTCGGTTACTCTTATCGCAACTTCGCGCTATCGCTGGTACATCACCCGTTTCTCAACGAGTTATTCTACGCGCTGCTGGTCACGTTGAAGGTGATTTCGGTCGGCGTTGTCGTGCTCCACTTTTCACCGTCGCCCCCCGTTTCGCCATCGGCGCTGCATACATTGCGTCTCGCCGCGTATTCGTCGAGACATAAGAACCGATGGCTGCTGTTTTCGGGTTACATCCACGGACAATTGCAGGCGGCATTTCCGGCGGCGGCGGTTGTCTTCCTGCTGTCGTTTCAGGAATTTGATCTGGCGTCGATGTTGGGGACGACATCTTGGACCGTGTGGCTATTCGACCAAAATGCACAAGGGTTGATGCTCGGTGAGTCGCTACGATTGTGTATGCTGCCGGTGATTTGCGAACTCGTGGTGCTCGGACCGCTGCTGCTGATCATCGTACGCAGCCGCCCCGCGCAATCACCGCATCGATTGATATTGGCTTCGAATCAAATGTGGCATTCGATCACGTTTTGGGCGTATGCCGTCGTTGCAAACATCGTTCTTGTTGCGATTCCGTTTGTCATCGTATTCCAGAAATCGTTAGGCGGCATCAATGTGCTGGCTTCAAACGTTCGATTTCTTCGCAACATCGCTACCAGCGGAGCGTTTGCGGTCACTGCGGGATTGGTTGTTTTCTTGTGCGCGCGGTGGATCGTGCAGTCATTCTCACACGTGAGAACCGGCATACCAAAAAAACGGCTGACGGCGCTGTTGCTCATACCCGGCCTGTTTGGGGCACTTGTGTTGGGTTTGGTTTTGCTGTCGGCCTTTCAAACTCCGCCGTTACGATGGTTGTACGATACGCCGCTGCCTTTGTTGCTGGGATTCGTGTTGCTGCTGTTACCCAAGGCTTGCGTGCTGCAGTTTTTGGCGACAACGGCAGCTCCACAGCACGGAATCCATCTGGGACATGTTCTCACCCGTTCGCCAGTTACGACGCAACGCAATGCCGGTCGCGAGACCTTGTGGCAGCTTCGTGCGAAACCGCATTTCTGGATTCTGGTTTTGCTGTGCTATTGGCTGTATCTGGAATTGACAGTGTCGTATCTGTTGTATCCCACCGGACCTGTCCCGGTTTCCGTTCTTATCTACGGCTTCGTTCATTACGGCTCGATGTCGATGTTGGCGGCGATGGTCACGCTGACCATGGCCGCGATGCTGGCTAGTTTGTTGCTTGTTCTGACGATTCGCCGCCGCGTCATTGGTTGGTTATTCACGTGACCGAATTACTTTGGCAATTTGACAATGTCGCCGTCGCCGGAGTCCAGCGCCGGCGGCTCGACGGAGTTTCGGTCGGAATTCGGCCGGGAACCACGGCGGTCATCGGCCGGTCAGGTGCCGGAAAAACATCGCTGCTGAACCTACTGGTCGAATTCGAACGTCCCGACGGCGGTTCGATTGGCACGACGATTCCCGAAAGCGACCGAATGCCGGTTTTTTGGGTGCCTCCCGACGACGGGCTGTGGCCGCACTTGAACGCGCGGGAACAACTCGAAGCGGTATGTCCCGACAACGAGGCAAACGCCGACGCGATGAATTTCTTGAACGACTTCGATCTTGCCGACAAAGCCGACGCGAGGATCGATCAATTGTCATTCGGCGAGCGATCACGATTGGCGGTCGCCCGAGCGTTGGCGTCGCGCGCCGCGGTGTTGGTGATGGATGAACCGTTGGTGCATGTCGATTCGGCACGATTGGGAAAGTATTGGAACGTGATCCGCCAGCACTGCCGTGATTTGGAAACATCATTGGTGATTGCAACGCACTCTCCCGAGACGGCCATCAGCCATTGTGAACACGCCATCTGTCTGAACGATGGCCGAGTTGTCTATGATGGTAGCGTCACCGATCTGTATCACCGTCCCGAATCGGAAGAGCAAATGTGGCACCTTGGGCCTGGAAATTGGTTTGACGCCGAGACGGCCAAGAGGTTCTTGGCCGAGCCGATTGATGCACCGAGATGTGTCCGCCCCGAGCAACTGGTTGTCGAGATTTCCGACAACGGCGCACTCGTGGTCGATTCGTTTGAGTTTTCAGGTTCGATCGCAACGACCGACCTGCGCGACACGCGAGACGGCGGCTCGTTGCGAGTTGTTCATCGTCCGTCGGAAGACAATCAGCTTCGCGTCGGTAGCTCAGTCGTCCTGCGAATCATTTCGATTTTGTTGTGCTGTCTGGGCTGCGCGGGCTGCGACGGAGTTTCTGCCGAATTGCCGATCACCGACGTCACGCATTGGTCGATGCCGGCCGATGGACCGCGCATTCCCGCACCGCGCAGTTTGACAGTGGGACCGGACGACGAGATTTATTGTCTGGACAACGCCGGACGCGTGTTGGTCTTCGATGAAAACGGCAAACGGCTGCGCGAGTGGAAGATGCCCGACTATGACGTCGGAAAACCGGAAGGGATTTGCGTGTTCCAAGACGGACGCATCGGCGTCGCGGATACGCATTATCACCGCGTCGTGTTCTTCGATGCGGAAGGCAATGTGCTGAGCATGCAGGGAACTCACGGCGAAGGTCCCGGTCAGTTCATTTATCCCGTCGCCATCATTCAAGATCCACAGCAGAACTTTTACGTTTCGGAATACGGCGGCAACGACCGTGTCCAGAAATTCTCGGCCGATGGCGAATTCCTGCTGCAATTCGGATCGGCGGGCAACGACCCGGGACAGTTCGAGCTGGCTCGTGGGCTGGCATGGCATGATGGCAAGATCTACGTCGCGGACGCCTCGAACAATCGCATTCAAATCTTCTCGGCCGATGGCAAATTCTTGGGAATTTTCGGCGATTCAGACAAAATGCCTGAATTGGAATATCCGTATGATATATCGATCGGGCAAGATGCGACTGTCTATATCGTGGAATACGGCGGCAACCGGGTTTCGCGGTTCGATTTATCTGGAAGGCTGTTGGGCCGCTTCGGCCATCCGGGACACGACGAAGGCGGATTTGTGACGCCTTGGGGGCTGACGGTGGACTCGAAATCACGCATACTGGTGGCGGATACTGGCAACCGTCGCATTGTAAGGCTGACGCAACGATGAAATTCATTCGCAGCATATTCCCGACGCCACGCCGTCCAGTGTCCGTGCGCGATGCATGGCCATTGATTACGTTTCTCATCGCGTTTGCGGCGGTGTGCCTGTATCTGGAATTGTCGAACACGCTGCTGTTCGCCAAGCCGATCTGGTTCGCACTGATGATCGTCGCTCCGTGGGTGTGGTGGATGCAAGTTGCCGGTTTCAGCGGACTGGGACGCACGCGCGCCGTCGTTTCCTTTTTCACACGGATCACGATGCTGGGGATCTTCGTGATCATCATGGCGGAACCGTGGTCGGTACGCACGAGCGATGTTTTATCGGTTGTTTATGCTGTCGACATTTCCGATTCGATCGGAGAACAATCGACCGATCGGGCGCTGTCATTCGTTGCGAAGACTGTTCAGGACAAGCCGCCCAAGGACGAAGCGGGATTGGTCGTTTTCGGCCGCAACGCGGCGGTCGAGTTGCCGCCGCGCCAATCGTTTCCATTCGAGGCGATCAACGTCCGCATCGATCGCGACGCTACCGACCTGCAACAATCGTTGTCGCTGGCGGCCGCGACACTTCCTGAAGAAAACCGGGGCCGGATCGTGTTGATCAGCGACGGCACCGAAACTGATGGCCGGCTGTCCGAGATCATCAGTGACTTGCAGGGCCGAGGCATCGCGGTCGACGTTTTGCCGATTCAATATGACTATGACGACGAAGTCTGGGTCGAGCGTTTGGAACTTCCGCAGTTCGTCAAGATCGGCGACAACTACGAAGCCGCCGTCATTGTTTCATCATTGCAAGATGGAAAAGGCCGGTTGGTCCTACAAGAAAACGGCGAGGATATTCTGCAAGAAGAAGTCGAATACCAGGCCGGCAAGAATCGCTATACGTTTCCGATCAAATTGCGGGAACCGGGCTATTACGAGTATTCCGCGACGATCGAAGTCAGCAGCGGCAAAGATCATCTGCGCCAGAACAACACCGTCCTGAATTACATCTTCGTCGAGGGCGAAGGCAAAGTGCTGCTGGTGACCGATCCCGTCGGCGATGATCGCGACGCGGCATCGTTCGCCAAAGCCATCCGTGAAAGTCAACGGCTGGTCGAGGTGATGCCGGCATACGACTTTCCACGAGATTCGTTGTCGCTGATGCCGTACGACTGCATCGTGTTCGTCAATGCGCCGGCGGACGCTTTCGATACCGTCCAACTGAAAGCCGTGCATGATGCCGTCTATCACCAGGGAATTGGCTTCATGATGATTGGCGGAGCGAACAGTTTTGGCCCCGGTGGCTATCACCGCACCGTCATCGAGGATGCTCTGCCAGTATCGATGGACATCACGAAAAAGAAAGTCCTGCCAAAGGGCGCACTGGCAATTATCTTGCA
>CAUZVF010000553.1:0-4896 GCA_963582955.1 Planctomycetota bacterium | reverse complement strand
CGGCAAATCCCGCCGGGATTGCCCGGAAAATCATCATCGATGTGAATTGGCCGATCGAGTAGGCCATCGCGACAAGCACCAGTCCGTGACCAAACACGGTCAAAGCATCTCCACCATGGATTCCCGGAGTGAAGGGATTGATGTGATACACCATGACAATTCCGTGATGCCGCGTATGCAGTGGATACGTTGGCTGCCAAAACTCTCTAAATCCAGTGGTCACCAAAGGCGCGACGAATAGTGCCGCCAGCAAGACAATCGTCACGGCGGAAAGCCAAACAGCGTGCTTGCTGAGCCAAAGTGTAGTTGGCGGCGTTCCACGTTCGGCAAGGAACCGAAATTGCCGGCCACACTGTTCACTTCGAAACGTCCAAACACCCAAAACTAGCGGGCTGAAAATAACAACCAAGCCGATCAGTGGCCCAAATTCTGAACGGCCGGTGATTTGGCCGAATGCCGTTAGAAAAAGGCCCGCGCCCAGCAAAACCAGCAGCAGAGTTCGCCACATCTGTCGACATTCAATCCACCACAGACGTCCGTATAGAAGCCGTTTTGGGCTTTGGACATTGGCCTCGTGAACAATTGCGATCTGAGTCCCAGTGCGTCGGATTATTGGCAGCCAAGAAAATGTGGTGCTTGCAATGCCGCCTTGCTTCAACCAAGTGCGAACGAGCCTCAGCTCGAAAAACAAAAGCGTGCCGATCACCGCGATGCAGAATCCGAACATCAGTCCGATAGCCAAATCGTCACCGTCAAGGGGGCGCAAAACCGCGAAGTCCAAAATCTGATAGAGCACGTTCGTGCTGACACACAACAAAACACCCGCGAGACATGCCGCTGTTAAAACCTTTCTCGCCAACATCGAACTAAGCAGCGACACGACCGTGATTCCTAGACACGCAATAAACCATAAGGCGAGTTCCAACCAGATTGCAGATCGCGACCAGTCTCCGTTGGTAAGACGCAGCAAAGCTAACAAGACGGCATCAGTTCCGACCAAAACACATCCAAGTAGCCATATGGCACAGATCAGTGAAACAACTCCAAACACCGTCGTCGCCAATTTACTGAAGAATAACTCAAAGGGCGGCACGGAAAACATTTGTAGGATGCCAACGGTCTTGTCCTCGACCTCGGGAGCAAACGTAATCGCGCCGCTTCCCAGTGCATACGACGGAACCAGTACCATAGAAAGCACCAGAAATAACTCAGCTCGAAAACTGATTCTTTCCGTGGTTTCGATAAATAAGACATTCACGACAGCACAAACGGCAATGGCCGCCAGCCAGAATCCGCGTTGGACGCGGTATTCCTTCCAGACCAGACGCCAGAACATTGTGTCGTTCATCACAATCGCTTTCGGGAATTCATTCTGAAGGTATTTCTGTCGAGTCGTTCGTTGTGACGGCGTCTGGCGGAGGCGTGCCAACACGCTCGTCGGTTTCCGTGTGCATATACCCGATAAAGATCTCTTCCAACGACGGCTGGCGGACTTCGACGTGTCCGACGGTTGGTGCTTGTCGCAGCGAATTCAGTCGCTCGTCGTCGCAGCCTCGAACCAGCAGCCGCCAGTGGCGGTCTTGCTTGAACCGGGCGATGATCTCGCCGACCGTGTCCGGAATCGTCGCCGAGCCGTTGTTCAACGTGACGGTCAATTCACAAACGTTGCTCTTCAATTCGTCCAGCCGCTCGACAATTTCGAGTTTCCCCTTGCGGATGATGGCCACGACATCAGCCACACGCTCGACTTCGGAAATCTGATGGCTGGAAAGCAAGACGGTTCGGCCGTCGGCGGCGACATCGACCATGCTCTCCAAAAACTCGCGACGAACCATCGGATCGAGTCCCGACGTCGGTTCGTCCAGAATCAACAGTTCCGGCTGATGAGCCAACGCCAGCGACAATGACACCTTGGCCAACATGCCCTTCGAAAGCTGTTTCAGTTTCCGGTCGAACGGGAGTTCGAATTGCTTGGCCATTTCTTGATATCGAGGCAGAAACCAATTGTCGTAAAAGCCAGCCGCAAACCAGCCGATTTCCGAAACCGTCATCCACTCGTAAAGAGTGGGACTGTCGGGAACATACCCCACGCGTCGGCGAATCTCTTCGCCCTGCGTGCGACTGTTCAAACGGAAGACTTCTGACAGCCCCGAATCACTCTCTAGGAGACCCAGCAGAATGCGCAGGGCCGTCGTCTTGCCGGCTCCGTTTTCGCCGAGTAGCGCGATGACCGTGCCGCCGTCGCCTTGCAGCGAGAATTGGTCCAAAGCCACCTGGCGGCCAAAGCGTTTTGTGACTCCATCGAGTCGAAAGACGGGATTCATCTTGTGGCTCCCTTGCCGTTGAGTCGTTTCATTTCTGCGTCGACCAACTCTTGCAGTTCGCCGGACGCGAGTTGGCTGTCCTGTGCTTCTTTCAACACCGATTGCAGACGCTCGCGGATTAGCCGGATGCGGTCTCGCCGACAACGTTGCGGAGCCTTCTTGGTCACCTGCAAACCGGTGCCGCGAACCGCCGACAACACGTCGTCAGATTGCAGCTTGCCGTACGCGCGTGACACTGTGTTCGGATTGACGGCCAACTCGCGGGCCAACTCGCGAACTGACGGCACGAATTCGCCCGGTTCCAGAACCCCACTCGCCACGGCGAACTTAATCTGCCGCGTGATCTGGTCGTAAATCGCGATCCCGTTGGCGGGATCGATCGTGAAAAACATCGCCAGCCCTTCTAGTGTTCTATCGAGATAGTACAGTAGAACGCGATCAGCAAACGATGTCAAGCAGTTCTTGGGTATTCCGTCAACTCGTTTAACCGCGACCCAGAGGGAGTTGCCGTGATAGTCTTCGAAACGCTATGACATGCGACCGGCAACTTCCGGCGGGGAGCGCGGCACGAGGTTCGCTCTTGACGCTCATCACAACGCGCTCCCCGCTGGAGTCTGCCAACGATGTCGCTCGTGTTTTCGTTGACTGACCTGGGCAGACTCCTCTGGGTTGCGGTTAAACGACTCAGCTCGGTGCGGCGGATGTATTGGACGATTCCAGCAATTCCCGCGCTTTCTCGAACACCGCATCGAACATCGGTTCGGTCAATCGCCCGGTAAATGTGTTTTGTTGGCTGGGGTGAAAGCTGCCGAGCAAACAATGCCCCGACGTGAATTGCTGCACGGTATTGTGGCCGAATTTTGGGATTTTTCCTTCGTACCATCCCGCGCGACGTGCTTTGTCGATGATGGCACGCCAAGCAATTTGTCCCAATGCGAGAAACACGCGAACTTGCGTCAGTTGAATCGTCCGGTCGAACCATTCGTGGCAGTTTTCAATTTCCTCACGAGTTGGCTTGTTATCGGGCGGAGCACAATGGCAGGCGTTGGTGATGGTACAGTCTTTGAGTTGCAGTCCGTCGTTTGGCCCAACCGATTCTGGCTGATTGGCGAATCCGGCTCGATGCAGTGCCCGATACAACCAGTCACCGCTACGGTCGCCTGTAAACATGCGACCCGTCCGGTTAGCTCCGTGCGCACCCGGCGCCAGTCCGACGATCAACAGCCGCGCCCGCCGGTCACCAAAATTGGGAACGGGTCGGCCCCAGTATTCACAATCTTGATAGGCCTTTCGTTTCTCAACCGCGATCTTGCGGCAATGATCACGCAACCGGGGACATTTTTCGCAGCCAGAGATTTCTCGATTAAGTTGTTCCCACTTCGAGCGGCTCACAGGATTGTTCCCTCTTGATTCTTGCCAACAGGTTCCGAAATCGTGTCGCGGCGTACCAATGGTTGATTATTCTGACCGCCGCAAGCACCCATTAACCGTCCAGAACAATCACGTTGTGCGTGCGTGCGCACGCGATCGCGCGATGTGTCGACGGGATTGGCCCGGTTATCGGGATTGCTCCGATATCCGCGTTCGTGTGTCAATCGGAATGTTGCTTTACGCCGACCCGGTTGCATGATCGATGAAATAAGATAGTCGAACTCCCGCGTTTTGACCGAAGTTTCTCTTGTCACTAGCTCGATCGCGGGCCTAGTATGAATGATATGGCACAGCCATTTTGAAATGTCCGGTTTGAGTTGCCAATTCACGTTTTTTGGCGGCTTTGGACGGACAAGACAAGATGGCCCCGCCATATTCATACGGCTTCCAATTGTGACATCGAAGCTGGAATAACTTAACGAGGCAAACTGTGTCGAAATTCGGTCTGATTCTTTCTTCTTTGGTTGCCGCGATTCCTGGTGGATTCCTGGCCTATCTGTTGGTCATGGGATTTCTGAATCATGCCGACAAAGCTGGCGGAATGTTGCTGGCGCTCATGGGAACCAGTCTGGCCGGCGCGGCGGCAGTGGCGCTGATGCCCATCGCATTGTTCATCTTCATTCCCAAGGAAGCAAAGCCAGCGGCCGAAGAAGCGGAAGAAGAGTTTGATGACGCGGATGACCTTGACGAGGAAGAAGAAAAAGAAGAAGGCTTTGGCGACGCCATCCCCGATGACTTCGAATCCGAGGATGAATTGGACGACGACGTTGACCAGTCGGACGACATCGCACCGGACGAGTCTCTGGAAGAATCATTTGATGAGTCGTTCGATGAATCGATGGCTCCCACCGAGGATGCTCTGGAAGCCTTCGACGAGTCAATGGACTTTGACGAGTCAATCGATACGACCGCGCCTTCCGGCGGCGGCGGTGCGAATGACGTCTTCGAGATTGATGACGACGCGGACACCGAAGAATCGCTCTTTGCTGACGACGACGATGATGACCTCGACCTCGACTTTGATGACGAAGTCGAAGAGGTTTGAATCACCCGTTAACTGCTGGCGCTGCGGTAGCTCTTGAGCGACCAGTTAAACACCGCTCGCGACACCAGAATGCCCACCAGCGACGCGGCCAGGCAC